>JBIKWS010000292.1:0-5414 GCA_044356195.1 Cyanophyceae cyanobacterium | reverse complement strand
CTCGACGACCGGGAGGACCTCGAATTCGCCGATCTCCATGGCGATGGCGTTGGCGTCGCCGTAGGCCATCATGCCGCAGGTGGAACCGTGGCCCATCATGCGGAAGCGGCCGGAATTGTAGATGATGATCAGGTCGGCCCCGCCCTTCTCGATGAACTTGGCGCTGATCCCGGTGCCGGCTCCGGCGGCAATGATGGCGTTGCCCTGCTTGAGGGTGGCGCGCAGGCGTTCGACGACTTCCTTGCGGGTGTAGGGATTTCCTTTGCCGGTCCAGGGATTAGGCATGGCGTGACGTATTTTCGATGGAGGCGGCACGAGCCGCCGGATGTGTGCTGTTGAAGTATCGAACAAGGCGGCCGGCTGCAATGCGCGAGAGGCACGGCGGCCTATCCGGAAGCCACGCGAGCGGGGCCTGAGGCAAGTACCCAGTCTCCAGTTTCCAGATTCCAGATTGGGAAAGGCTTTGGAACGGCGACGAGGACGTCGCCACCCCGTTCCATGCGGGGGCAGTGGCAAGATGCGCCCAAGGACGGGGATCCCCTGAGATTCCGCTTCCGTTTTCGGGAGGCGGGGGCCTGAATCGCCGTCTTTCGTGCAAGAGAACTCCCATCCTCGACATTATTGCGGTGTGTTCGGCGTGTTTGGTCATCCGAACGCCGCAGAACTCACCTATTACGGTCTCTACGCGTTGCAGCATCGCGGCCAGGAGAGCGCGGGCATTGCGGCGACGGACGGCAAGTCCTTCCTCGTCCATCGTGGCATGGGGTTGGTGCCGCAGGTCTTCCACGGAGATGTGCTCCATCGGTTGGTGGGGTCGGTGGCCATCGGGCACACCCGGTATTCCACGACCGGTTCGTCCAACATCACCAACGCCCAGCCGTTGACGGTGGATTGTGCGAAGGGGCGGATCGCCATCGGGCACAACGGCAACCTGACGAATGCGTCGGCCCTGCGCGAAGAACTCGAAGCGAAGGGCTCGATCTTCCAGACGACGGTGGACAGCGAGATCATCCTGCACCTCCTCGCGCAACCGGCACGGAGCGGACACGAAAGCGCGCTGGTGGAGACGGTGCGCCGGATCGAGGGGGCGTATTCGCTGGTGGTGATGACGGAGAAGGAGCTGATCGGGGCGCGCGATCCGCACGGGTTCCGACCGTTGAGCCTCGGAAGGCTGGCGAACGGGGCGTGGGTGCTGGCGAGCGAGACCTGCGCGTTCGACCTGATCCAGGCGGAGTTCGTCCGCGACATCGAGCCGGGCGAGATCGTCATCATCGATTCCAACGGCGTCCGCAGCATGCAGGCGTTCCCCGAGCACACGCGCCGGGCCTTCTGCATCTTCGAGTACGTCTATTTCGCGCGGCCCGATTCCACGATCGCGAACCGCAACGTCTACAAGACCCGCGTCGAGATGGGACGCCAGTTGGCGCGCGAGCACCGCATCGAGGCGGACATCGTGGTGCCGGTGCCGGACTCCGGAAACTGCGCGGCGCTGGGATACTCGATGGAAAGTGGGATTCCGTTCGAGATGGCCTTCGTCCGGAACCATTACGTCGGGCGATCGTTCCTGCAGCCGTCGCAGTTCATCCGGGACTTCGCGGTGAAGGTGAAGCTGAACCTCATCGGCGATCTGGTGCGCGGGAAGCGGGTGGTGATCATCGACGATTCCATCGTCCGCGGAACGACCAGCCAGGCGCGCGTGACGAGCCTGAAGGAAGCCGGCGCGAAGGAGGTGCACGTGCTGATCTCGTGTCCGCCACACCGCAATCCGTGCGTGTACGGCATCGATTTTCCGGAACGTTCGAAACTCATGGCGGCGAACTACACGCTCGATGAGATCCGGCAGTACCTCCACGCCGACTCGCTGGGTTACCTGAGCGAAGAGGGCATGGTGAAGGCCACGGGCCTGAACAAGGATTCCTTCTGCCTCGCCTGTTACAACGGGGAGTACCCGGTGAAGTACGATCCGGTGCTCGACAAGCACATCATCGAGCGCCGGCGTCAGCGCTGCGGAAGCCTGGTGGCGGAGTTGGAAGCGGAGAGCCGGCACCAGCGGTTGCTCTGACCGCGGCGGTTCCGGTGGCGGAGGCGGGGAAGGATCTGTTGCCGTGGGAAACCGTTTGTTCCAGTGGTTCTGGTTGGGGATCGCGCTGCTCTGCGGCGGATTGCACGCGCACCCCTTCCTGAACAACACGTGGCAGGTGTTGGTGGAGGAGAAGCGCCTGGTCATGCGGACGACGGCGACCCTGCGCGAGGTGTCGGTGGTGCAGGGGATGCCCGCGGGCGGGTGGACCAACCTTCCCGTGCTGATGCATGCGGTTTCCAATCACGCCGCCTACGTCACCGAACACCTCCGCGTTGATCTCAACGGGGCGCGGTTGCCCATCGAGTGCCTCGACTTCCAGTTGCTGCTGGAGGATTCCATCGAGCCGGAGGATTCCGACAAGTACCCCGACCTCACGCATGTCGCGTACGATCTGGAGTGCGTCCTGCCCGCGGGAGCGGCCCTCGCTACAGCGGAGGCCGCCTTCAGTCATCGCACGCTGGAAGGGCGGGACTACGCCCCCGGCATTCCCTGGGATCCGTTCTACGTGTTGCTGGTCGCGGATGGAGAACGGCGTTCCCTGGGGCAGGCGGTGGTCCGGCGTGGAAGCCCAGCGAAGGTCCGACTCCAGACCGCGGCGGCAGCGACGGGAATAACGCCGGCTCCCGACAATACCGCGGGATCCAGTCGGGGCATGCCTGCGGGATCGATGCCGGCGTTGTCTGCGACGGAGACGTTCGGATCGTTCCTGCGGCATGGATTGCACCATGTGGTGACCGGGTACGACCACCTGCTGTTCCTGGTGGCCCTCGCCTTGGCGGCGGGATCGTGGGGACGGTTGATGGCGATCATCGGCGTGTTCACGGTGGCCCACTCGATCACGGTGACGCTTGCGGCGCTGGGGTGGGTGATGCTGCCGGCGTGGTTCGTGGAACCGGTCATCGCCGGGAGCATCGTGTTCGTCGGATTGCAGAACATCCTTTCGCCGGCGCATGCGCGTGGGCGCTTCCGGTTGGCGGTGGCCTTCGGGTTCGGGTTGATCCACGGCATGGGGTTCGCCGGCGGATTGCGCGAGGTGATCTCGGAGGGACCCACGGGTTCGCTGGCCGTGACGGTGCTGGCGTTCTGCCTCGGCGTGGAGTTGGGACATCTGGCCGTCGGCGCGCCGTTGTTCGGGATCCTGCGGGCAATGCGGGCACCGACAGGCGACCCGGCACCCAACCTGAGCCCCGGCGCAGAAGCGGCAGCGGCCCCCGTGACGGGCCTTGTGCGATGGGCTTCCCTGGCGGTGGCCTTGGGCGGTGCGTGGTATCTGTGGCTGGCATTGCGTGCGATATGAACATCCGGAATTCCCGAACTGGAACCGTGGCTTCGATCCATCTGCATTCGACCGAAGGCGGCGGTCCGCTGACGTCGGTCAAGTCGGTCGAATTGGTGGAGATGAAGGGACTGCGCGGCGACAAGCGGTACTTTGGTCGTCGAAGCCGCAGCACCGGCGAGCCCACGAAACGGCAGGTCACCCTGATCGAGCGCGAGACGCTGGTGGCGCACGCCACGGCGTTGGAGTTGGGCTCCATCGCGCCGGGCGTGGCGCGATCGAATTTCGAGACGACCGGGATCGACCTGATCGCAGCCGTCGGACGGCAGTTGCGGATCGGGGCGGCGGTGCTCGAGGTCGTCGAGGCACGGACGCCGTGTGCCAAGATGGACGCCATCGCGCCTGGCCTGCGCCAACGCATGGAGCCGCCGGGGCAGGGGATCCTCGCCCGCGTGGTGACCACGGGAATCGTGCACGTCGGGGATGTCGTGGAAGTGCTGTAAATCTTCCTTGTGTTTTCGGTGTCCCGGCCGCTTAACACGCCCCGTGGAATGCATGCCTGAACGGCACCCGCAAACGCGGACGAAACAGCCCCTCCTGCGGGGACTCCCGACGACCGCGTCCATCCTCCTCCTGCTGTTGCTGTCGCTGGTCCGGGTGCAGGCGGACCTGTGGTCCGAGGTCCAGGCCCGCGGGGTCCTGCGCTGGGGCGATGATGCCGAGGGGGGCGCGCCGTACATCTACCATCCGGAGAACGACGCGACCCGGTTGGTGGGGTTCGAGGTGGAGTTTGCGGAAGCGTTGGCGGCGCGCCTCGGCGTGCGCGATCAGTTCGTCCAGAACAACTGGGACATGCTGCTGCCGGCCCTGCGCCAGGGCGGGAACTTCGACGTGGTGATCGCCGGCATGGAACGGACGCCGGAGAACCTCGCGAAGGCCGACATGTCACGTCCCTATTTCGTGTTCGCCCAACAACTCGTGGTGCGATCCAACAACGCCGCGTGGCAGTCGATCTCCGATCTCAAGGGGAAGCCCGTGGGCGTGCTTTCCGCCAGTTCCTCGCATCGGTTGCTCGAACGGCTCGGGGGATTCGACATCCGGGTGTACCAGGACAACGTGAACTACTTCCGCGACCTGGAGGTGGGACGCATTGACGGCGTGCTGACGGATACGCCCATCGCCCAGGTAAACCTCGCCGGCAACGATCGGTTGCGCGCCGCCGGGGCTCCCTTCGAACCCGGGTATTACGCGGTCGCCGTGCCCGCGGGGGAGACCAACCTGCTGCGCCGGTTGGATTCGGCCATCGAGGGATTGGCCGCGGACGGGACCCTGGAGCGGATCTATACAAAGTACGGCCAATGGAGCCCGACGCAGGAAGGGTTGCGGACGTGGCAACCGCCGGTGGAGGTGGTGCGGCGTCAGCGCTCCGGGCTGCGCGAGTGGCGGACGTTCCTCCCGATGCTGCTGCGTGCGGCGGTCACGACGGTCTGGGTGACGTGCGGCGGCATGATCCTGGCGGTGACCCTCGGTCTCGCGCTGGCGATCGTGAAGCAGTACGCGCCAACGCCGTTGCGGTGGATGGCCGTAGCCTACATCGAGGTGTTCCGCGGGACGCCGTTGTTGCTCCAGATCTACTTCATCTATTTCGGACTGGCGCAGCAGCTCGGGCTGAAGCTCAGCGCGGGTGCCGCCGCCGTGCTGGCGCTGGGATTGAACTACGCGGCGACCGAGGCCGAGAACTATCGCGCCGGGCTGTTGTCGGTGCCGCGGGGGCAGATGGAGGCCGCCCTCGCCCTCGGCATGAAACAGCGCGTGGCGTTACGCCGGGTGCTGCTCCCGCAGGCCCTGCGGATCTCGTTGCCGTCGGTCACCAACGACTTCATCGCGATGTTCAAGGACTCGTCGATCGTGTCTGTGATCGCGCTCGTGGAATTGACGAAGGAGTTCCAGATCCGCGCGATCGACACCGGCGATTATCTCGGCCTGGGCCTGATGACCGCGGGGATCTATTTCGCGATGAGCTGGACGGCCTCGCTCGGAGCCCGGCGGATTGAA
>JBIKWS010000290.1:0-5433 GCA_044356195.1 Cyanophyceae cyanobacterium | reverse complement strand
AAGACCTCCCCGGCCGCTTTCGAATCCATCGGTTCACCGAGGATCTCCACCCCCATCCGGAAACCGGCTGGCAATCCAAGGCTCCCCATCGCCGCACGCACCGTGGCCGTCGCCTGTCCCAAGATTTCCCGCGGGCACAGGACCACCACCCAACCGTTCGAGTGGATCCGCGATGTCGCCAGCCAACGTCCACGCGTGGCACCCACCCAGAAGGGATCACTGGAAACGGTGTTCGACGACACCGACGACCGCACCCACCCAGCCACCGCGCGCTGTTCCTGCGACCTCCGCCATTCGGCCTGCAACGCCACGAGACGTTCCCGGCCCGGCCCATCGACCGCCCCCAGCCGCAAGGTCTCCAGAAGCCGTCCCGTCAGGAGCGAAGGCTGCTCGCGGACCAATCCCTCGAGGAGGGCGAAGCCATCCGGGGAACGCAGGGTTTCCGGCTGGTTCGCCGCCAGCCACCACGCGGCCGACAGGGCCACCGGGACGCCGGCTTCGTTCACCCATTGTTCCCCCAGCGCACGCTGCGAAAGCTGCAGCATGGCGGCGGTGCGGGCGTTGGTCCTCACCCCCGTCCGCAGCAGCGACAACTCCGCCAGGACGCGGAGCACCGGGGGCCCTTCCGTGGACTCCAGGAAGGAGGCATGCTTCCGGACCTCATCCAGGCTTCCAGACGCTTCCGCCTGACGCAGGCCTTCGAGGGCGGCCCGGGCCGACTCCGAGAGGATACGACGCCATGCGGGCGGGGCGGCTTCGTCCGGACACTCGACCGGCCGCACGAGGCGCAGCATCGGATCGAACTTCAATTCCACGACACCTCCGTTCGTGCCGTCCGCCGTGGCGGAAGCCTGCGCCTGCTGGAAGGCCTTCGGCCACGCCGCCTCGAACTGTTCCGCAAACCGGGAAGTCGCCTCCACGACACGTTGACGCGCCTCCGTCTCGACGGCCGTTCGATCCCGTCGCAAGCCCAGCACCCCGAACACCGCCAGGGCCACGATGGGCAACAGGACGAGCAGCAACTGCCGATGGAGGAAAGCTTGGCCCATGCGCAACGGGAAGTGTGCCCACTCAACGCCAACGCGGTTGTCATGGAAACGTCAAAACCGGGCCAACCCGTTCCATGTGGGGGCAGTGTCAAGATGCTCCCCGTTCCGAGGCGGCGCGAACTGGGCGCTGGAATCCTTCGGCTCCACTCTGTCATTCTCCGGTGCGGCACGAACCGCCCATCGTTGCCGCCCGCCGCCTGTGATCCTCAAGAACCTCCTCCAACGCCTGTACGCCGGTCTCGCGGACGGACCCGGACTCAACGCCCGTCCGCACCACAGCCGTCAGCGCATCGACCTCGCCGAACTCCAGCACCTTGGACTCCAGCCCGGAACAAACCTCCTCGCCACCCTCCTCGATCCGTCCCGCGGCGTGCTCGAACTCACCGCCCGGGTTTCCACCTTCGCCCCTCCGGATCGACCGGAACGCGAATGGACCGAAACCCAGCGCAACTCCCACCAGGCCTACACCCGCCAATCCCGCCTCCTCGACAAACTCCGCGACATCGCGGCGGACGCCGGTGACTACCTCAACGACCACGGCGAATCCTCGCTGTTCGTCGGCTTCCCCCTGCTCTCGTTGCCTCCGGTCGCCGACCGTTCGGGCCTTCCATCGCGCCGCGTCCTTGCTCCCGTCGCCTTCATCCCCGTCAACCTCCGGGTCCGCCGCGGCACCTCGATCGGAATCACCCTGGAAGCCATTGGCGAAGGCACCGACCGCCTCGTACCCAACCCCGCGCTCCTAGCCTGGCTCGAACAACAGACCGGCACCTTCACCGAAGCCCTGTTCACCGAAGACGCCAGCGAGGAACCCTGGCGCGAGCTCGCCACGCTCCTCGCCCTTGTCGCCAAGGCCTCCCGCATCCACCCGGTGCCCACCTTCACCGCCGACACTCCGCTGGAACCCGTCCCCCGCACCGACGACCTCCCCACCGCTCCCACGCTCCTGAGCTCTGCGGTCCTCGGCCTGTTCCCCACCGCCAACCCCGGCCTCCTGCGCGACACCGTCTGGATGCGCGACCACGAGGCCTCCCTCACCACCCCTGTCTCCACCTTCCTGCGGCCAGAGGCGATCACCCCTCCCACTTCCCCTCCCAAGGATCAGTCGGATCCGTCGGATCAGTCCGATCGGACTGATCGGACTGATCGGACTGATCCTGTACAGAAAGAAGAGCGCTTCCCTGTCGCTCCGGCGGACCCCTGCCAGGCGCAGGCGGTGGCGCATGCGCGGCGGAGCCCGGCGTTGGTCATCCATGGGCCGCCCGGCACGGGCAAGAGCCAGACCATCGCCAACATCATTGGCGACCACCTCGCCCGCGGGGAACGCGTGCTCTTCGTCTGCGACAAGCGCACCGCCCTCGACGTCGTCCACTTCCGCCTGAACGCCCTCGGCCTGGGCGGCCTGTGCGGTGTCATCCACGACGCCCAGGGCGATCGGCGCGACCTCTACCTCCACCTGCGATCCATTATCGACGACCTGGCGGAGGCTCCCGTGCTGCCCGATCCCACCGCCGACCTCGACCGCCTCAACCTCCGGTTGAACGCCCTCCACGCGGAACTTTCGTCCGCCTTCCGCCATCTCCACGAACCCCAGGGCACCCGATCATTCCACGAACTCTGCGGCGAATGGCTCGCGCTCCGCAGCCCCGCCATCCCGGAACTCCCCGACATCGAAGGGCTCACCCCGGAACGCCTCGTCGGCATCGAGGCCGACTGCGAAGAGGTGGTGACCCGCGCGCTGCGGGCGCATTGGCCCACCAACCCCTATCGCGATCGCCTCGCGCTCACCCCGGAAGCCTGGCAGGCACGCACTCCGGTGGCGTGGGGCCACTTCTTCACGGAAGGCACCCGACTCGCCACACAGGCCGATGCCATTCCCCGCAGTCCAAGCCCGCAGCTGTCCCCGTCAATTCCGCTGCCGGATCAGGCCCTCCACCGACGCGGTGCCGCCACGTGGCTCGAGAAGATCCACCAACGGAACGATCCCGATCTCGCCGCGCGATTCGCCGACGGATCCGACCCCAGCCGCTGGCTGAAGCTCGCCGCCGACCTCGCCCCCTCCGCCGCCACGCTGGACACGCCGCTCGACCGGGAACTCTGGCCCCAGGTCCGTGACCAACTTCCAGGTCTCGCCGATCTCCGACGCCAGAAGCTCGCGCTCCAGCAATGGGCCGAGGTGGCCGGTTCCTGGACCCGGTTCTTCGCCTTCGGCAAACGCTCGGCCGCGAAGCCCATCCTGGATCGGCTCGCCCTTGCGATGGACCCGGCCTCCACGGAGCGCGCCCTGCGCTTCCTCAGTGCCCTCGAACTCCGGTGGCAATGGTCCGAGGTCCGCGCCGAGATCCTGGGCCTCGCCACGCCCGGCTTCGCCACCGACGCCCTGCTTGTCGGGGTCCGCGATGGACTGCCGGAACTCGCCGGCCTCCATGCCGCACTGGCCACCGAAGCCGCCCATCCCTTCCGCGCAGCCGTGCTCGAAGCCCTTCGCCAAGCCGATTCCCGCCCCAGCCTCATCCGCTCGCTGCGCGAGACCTCCGAACACGCCCTCGCACTGGAAGGACTCCAGACCCATTGGCAGGGCTCCGGATTCCTCAGCCCCGACGCCATGTCCGGGTGGCTCACCGAACTCTGCACCGGAAAGCCCGCGCTTCCGCTGGCCACGCAACTCGCCGAAGCCGCCCCGACCCTCGAAGACGCTGTCCGGCTCACCGCCCGCCTGCGCTCGCTCGCCACGCCCGTCATCGCCGGCCTCCGCGAAACCACCGCCGCTGGCCTGACGTGGGACATCGCATTCCCCACCCTTCGCGTGGCCGCCCTCGCCCACGAGATGCGACGACGCCTGCGACAGAGTCCCGATTTGGCCCGCATCGATTCCGCCCGGGTCGATGCAGCCCTTGGCGAACTCGGCCGGCTCTCCACGCAGAAGGCCACGACCGTCCGCGCATTGATCCTGCACCGCTGGCAGAAGCGCTGGCGCGAACGCCTTCTTGCCTCGACCGGAACGCGCCTCAACTCACTGGGAGCCTCGCTCCGCCAACGCCTCTTCGTCCGCGGCCAACGCGCCCTCAAGCTCCGCCAGATGATCGCCACGGGTGCCGGCACCGAAGGCGGCGATCCCCTCTTCGACCTTTGCCCCGTCTGGATGGCGAGCCCCGCCACCGTCGCGCAGGTGTTCCCGCGCGAGGCCCTGTTCGATGTCGTCATCTTCGACGAGGCCAGCCAGTGCCGACTGGAGGAAGCCCTGCCCGTCCTCCTGCGCGCCCGCCGCGTCGTCATCGCGGGTGACCCCAAGCAGCTTCCACCCACGCGCTTCTTCGAGGCCGCCAACACGGAGAGCGACGATACCGCCGCGGAAACCGCCGCCGAGGTCTTCGACCGCCAGCAATCCGAAGCCGAGGACCTCCTCTCCGCCGCCCTCAACCTCTCCGTCCAGGAATCGTTCCTCGACGTCCATTACCGTTCGCGCGACGCGGCCCTCATCGGTTTCTCGAACGAGGCCTTCTACAACGGCCGCCTCCTCCCGCTCCCGGGCCACCCCGAGCGCCACGCCCCACATTCCCCGATCCAACTCCAGCGCGTCGACGGCATCTACGCCGACCGCGGCAACGAAGCCGAGGCCCTTGCCGCGGTCGACATCGTCGCGCGACTCCTCGCCCTGCCCCAGCCACCGTCGATCGGCATCGCCTGCTTCAACCTGCCCCAGCGCGACCTCATCCTCGACGCCCTCGACGACCGCGCGGCGGCGGACCCGGAATTTGCCGACCGTCTCGCGACGGCGCGTGAGCGTCAGGGATCCGGGTCGTTCGAAGGTCTGTTCGTGAAGAACCTGGAGAACGTGCAAGGCGACGAACGCGATCACCTCATCCTGTGCACGACCTTCGGCCCGGACGCCGAGGGCAAGTTCCGCCGCAACTTCGGCGCCCTCTCACGGGCGGGCGGCGAACGACGCCTGAACGTCCTCGTGACCCGCGCCCGCGAAGCCGTCCACATCCTCACCTCCATCCCGCGTGCCGAGTACGCCGTTGCGCCCACCGCGGACACGGAGACCCGCATCACCGGCCGTCACTACCTGTACGCCTACCTCCGGTACGCCGAGGCCTGCGTCCGCACGCACCGCGAGGACACCGACCGCCCCAACGACACCACCGTCACGTCCTCCTGCACCGTTCGCGACACCGGCCGCCCATCGACGGTCGCCACCGCGCTTGGCCAAGAACTTCACGAACGCCTCGGACGGAACACCACCGTCCACTGGGGCAACGACGGCTTCTGCGTGGACATCGCCCTGGACCACGGAACCCCGGCAGCTCCCGCGACCCTCGGCATCCTCACCGACTTCAACCGCTACACGCGCGCCCCGGACCCCATCGCCTGGGAACAGTTCCGC
>JBIKWS010000291.1:0-5433 GCA_044356195.1 Cyanophyceae cyanobacterium | reverse complement strand
GGACTGACCGTTGAGATGTGCTGCCAGCCCGAACAGGAAAAAGCCCACTGTACCCGCGGCCACGGTCCAGGGAATGACGTCGCGCCAACGTCGGCAGTGGATCCAGAGGGCAAAGGGGCCGACAAGAAAGTAGCTCTGGTAGGATGCCACGGCGGTGGCCCAACAGACACCGCTCAGAATCCCGGAGGTTTTGCCGAGGTTTGAAAGGGTTCCGACGTAGAGCGAAAGCATGAACCAAAACTGCGCGGAGATGGGCTCCGTCGTCTGGGTGCTGTGATAGACCGAAGCGCTCGTGAGCCCCAGCGCGAGCCCACCCAGCAGCGCCATGTTGCGCTTCACGCCGATTCGTCCGAGCCATGCACAACCGAAGGCTGCGGCGGCGGCTCCGAAGAAGGAATTCATGGCGATCAGTGCATCCAACCGGCGGACCACGTCGGTTCCGGCGAAGCCTTTCACAAGGTTCCACCAGATGGCGAAATAGCCGTTGGTGAAAGGGTGATTGGATCCTTCGAAATTCGGGGGACCGAACATGATGCCAACCCGCTTCAAGGCATCTCCGTCATAGGTCCGTGTTGGGAACGCTAAAAAGAGGGTGAGCAGGACTCCGAAGATCAACCATGGCCCCCAGGCTGGAAGGGAACTCTGACCGCTCGGCTCTTCGGTGGACTGGTGTGCGGCGTTGGCCGTGGTGCCTTCCATGTTCCCAATGATGGGGAAATCCGGTTCTTCAAGTCACGTTCATATCTGGGGCGAATTCGTTCCGTCCTTGGAGGCGCGTTGACTCTCGTGGGCTGGAGACGGACGCTGGCTTCCGCGTGAATCGGTTGCTGCAAACGGCTTGTTGCCTCATTGGGTTTTGGATCGGAGTGCCTGCGCTCGCCGGTCCCCTGCGTACGAACGAGGTTCCGGATGTGTTTCCATCGCGACCGATCGAATGGTTGCCGGTGCCGGTCGCGCTTCCTCTGCGACCCCTTCGTTTTCCTCCGGCGGTAGCCGTGCAGCGGGTGGAGCATCTGGCAGTTGCGGGTGGCAGGCTCTGGATGGTGGTGGCCTTTCGTGGCGGCACAACCAATGCGGTGCGGAACGCGCTGTGGGTTTTTTCTCCCGTTGATGGTCGGTTGGACCCGGTGAGGGGGCAGGTGGAGCATCATTCGATCAGGGATCTCAGGGTGGGACCCGAGGGGTTATGGATGGCGGTGGACGGCGGTGCCGCGGTTCTGGACCCACAGAATCTGGTCGTGGATGCGTTTTCGTCGGCACACGGATTGACCACGGGAAACCTCATGGCGTTTGCAGCGGCTGGTCGGCGTTGGTTTGGGATGTCGGATGCCGGAGCATTGTTTGCCCTGCACCCGGATGGGCGCTCCTGGTCGCGATTGCCGGGTTCGCCTGGGCTTGCGGCCAAGGATGCCTCACGTTACGGGCACTTGGCGGGTTCGGGGGAGTGGCTCCTGGGAATGTCCGAGGGCGAAATCCTGTTGCGAAACCATGCCGCTTCGAGTTGGGAAACGGTTGACCCGAAGCAATTGCTGGGGCTTCCGGTGGATCAGCCGGTTCGTTTCCAAAGTGTGGTGGAGGACGGCGATGGTGGGTTTTGGGTTGGGAGTGATCTCGGTCTTCATTTCGTTGCCGCAGAGACAGGCTCGGTTCGTCATCAACTGGCGACCAAGTCGGTGCGGGTGCCGGGTGGGTTGGGGGTCGATGTGCCGGCGGGTTTCCAGCCATCGGCGGCGGCGTATGTGCAAGCGCGCAGGCGTCAGGCGGATGGGATACGCGAGAGGATGCGCCTCCGTGCGCGGCTTGGGCGGAAGTCGGTGGAAATCGGGCAGAAGCTGGATCCGGTCACACCGAAGAGTCGGATTCCCGGCGGAGTTCGCACCCTGGTGCGGGATGGAGCTTTTGTCTGGGTGGCCTGCGAGGATCCGGCGAGTCCGCTTCGGACACGGCTTCTGCTGTGGCACGGATCCAGCCAGCGATGGGTTGGACAAGTTGCGGTTTCACTGCCAGTTGCCCGGATGGCGGTGGATTCCCAGCACGTCTGGTTGGGAGCGGATCTTGGGTTGTTGCCCAACGGGGCCCCGGTGCTGGTCCTGGAAAAGACCGGGTTGATGGCGGTGCCGGCGGCCAGGTGGGTTGCGGATGAGATCGGGACGGAGGAGCGGGAACGACGGTTGGGCGAGCGGCCTGTGCGCGAGCAGGCTGTCCAGGCATTCTTCTCCGGTAACGCGGCGAGGGTGGTGGACCTCCTCGGCGCCGAAGGGACCGATGCGGAGTCGCTGTTCCTGTTGGCTTTCGCCCACGACCCGCTGGGATTGGATGATCCCATGAAGCGGGAGGCTTATCTTTCCCGATTGAGGAAGGACTTCCCGGATTCGCCCTATGGCGAGGTGGCTCGCGGATTGAAACCTCCCGCGAAGACCGACGCGTCCGTGGGAGGCGGAAGCAGTGTGCTCCAAACCCTGTTCAAGCGCCGGGACACGAACGGTGACGGTAGGATCTCCGACGCAGAATGGAGAGAGTGGAAAGGGTCTGGGGCCGACATGAAGGCCTTTGATGTCGACGGGGACGGGGGTCTGGGAATCGAGGAATTTGACGCGGTATTGCGCGGAACCAGCCGATGAGGTCGCGGGGTCAGCGGTTTGTCGTGGAAACGGAGGCTGGTGGGGGATTGGTGGACAGCGGCTGGGTGGAGGGGGCTTGGACGACGCTCTCTTGACTGAACACCGAGCGGAGGAGAGGGATGCTGCGGACGTCGTTGTAGAAAACGAAAGCCATGAACGATAGCAGGAGGACGCCAAAGACGAGGGTCACGGACTCGTAGACCTGCGCTGGAATCCGGCGGAAGGTGAGGAGCTCGATGATCGAAAAGGTGATGTGGCCGCCGTCGAGGACGGGCAAGGGCAGGAGATTCAGAATGGCCAGATTCACGTTGATGATGACCATCAGGGCCAGTGCCCGGCGGATGTCGACTTTCATCTCCATGGCGATTCCCGTGAGCATGCCTGCGGGTCCCTGAAGGTTCTCGACACCGATGCGGGACTCCTTCTTGTGGGCGATGGCGCGGACAAGTTGGGCCATCTGGCTGATGGTTCCCTCGATCTGTTTCCATGGGGTAGGCCCGGGCCGTTCCACGGTGAAGGTCATGCGAGGCGAAGGCCCCAGCGTGACCCCCATGCGGCCGACCTTGTCCTTCGGGTCCAGAATGGGTGTTACGGTCAGGCGCAGGGGTTTGCCATCGCGGAGGAGTTCGAGCAGGACAGGCCGGTCGGCGCTTCCCTTGATGATGTCGATCAACTGCTGTTGGCCGGCGATCTCAATGCCATCGATGGAGATCAGCTCATCGCCCTTGCGCAGGCCGGATGCCTCAGCGGGGTAACCCTTCATGAGATCCAGGACGGCGGGGTGATCCTTGGGGCCCAGCTTGAGGAACTTGAGGCGGGCGGCGGTGGAATACTCGGTCGGGATGGAGTAGGTGGCGATCCGGCCGTCGACGTGCTTGATGGTGACGGCAAGAGTGGAGGTGATCGAGAGTGCGGCTGTCCGTTGGACTTCCTCCCAATTCAGAACCGGACGTCCGTTGACAGCCTGGATCCTGTCGCCCTCGCGGATGCCCATGTTAGCTTCCGCGCCCCCGGGAGGCACGTATCCGATGATGGTGTTGTTGTAGGCCCTTGGAAGGCCAACCCACCAGACGATGCCGCCGATGAAGAATGCGAACAGGATGTTCATGACCGGACCTGCGAGGGACACGGCGATCTTCTTGCCCGGGGAAATGGGGGGGATGGAGGGGTTGGAGCGTCCCTCGATAGCCTCCGAAGTGATCATCTGGGGCAACTTGACGAACCCGCCGAAGGGAAGCCAACGCAGGGCCCATTCGACCCCATCACGATCGGTCCACGAGAATATCTTGGGGCCGAAGCCGATGGAGAAACCGTCGACCTTGAGTCCCAGTTTTCGCGCCACCCAGTAATGGCCGAACTCGTGGACGAAGATCGTCAACGTGAACAGGAGGGCGACGCCGATGGCGATGATGACCCACGTCAGCAGGACAGGCATGTGGCACCAGACTAACTCGGTTCGGAGCCGTGTCCCAAAGATCTTTTTAGAGGATGCGTGCGGGGGAGTTGAAGCGTTGGGGCGGGGCGTGGTTGGCTGGGAGGCGTGGACGTCATGAAATGCTGGGTGACCGGAACAGCAGGACTGATCGGAGGAACCTTGATGCGCAGTCCAGGGATCCCTCAGACATGGGAAGCTGTTGCCTTGCATCGCGGCGTGCTGGAACTCACGGATTTTTCGGCCGTTGAACGACGGTTTGAAGCCGATCGGCCGTTGGCCCTCATCCACTGCGCGGCCATGAGCCGAAGTCCGCAATGTCAGCAAGAACCTGCGAAAGCGCGTCTATGGAACATCGACGTGACCCGCCATCTGGCGGGATTGTTCGCTGGACGGCGGATGATCTTCCTGTCCACGGACCTTGTGTTTGATGGGCAGCGTGGCGGTTATGGAGAGGATTCAGCAGTCGGTCCCCTGAGCATTTATGCCGAGACGAAGGTGGAGGCCGAGCAATGGGTTCTGCGCGACCCGCGACATCTCGTGGTGCGTACCTCCTTGAACCATGGTCGGTCCACGACGGCGGATCGGGGATTCAACGAGGAGATGGTCCGGGCGTGGCGTGCGGGAAGAACCCTCCAGCTGTTCCGGGACGAGTATCGCAGTCCGATTCCTGCCGAGCATACGGCGCGGGCGCTCTGGGAGTTGTTGGTCAAGGAATGCGGGGGGATCCTTCATCTGGCGGGGGCACAGCGGCTTTCGCGATGGGAGATCGGTTGTGCGTTGGCGGCGACACTGGAGGGGGAAGGGCTTGCCTGTCCGATCGAGCCCGGATCCTTGCGGGACTACAACGGGGCACCCCGACCGCCGGACACCTCCCTGGATAGTTCCCGGGCCCAGGCCCTGTTGGGCTTCCGGCTTCCGGGGTATGCGGAATGGCTGGCGGCTGGATCTCCGCCCGCTTTCGCGGAATCGGGTTCCACATGCGGAGGGCAGCGATGAGCACGGATGTTCAGGGCGGCTATCGGGGGAGGATTGCGCCATCGCCCACGGGATACCTACACCTCGGGCACGGGCGGACATTCTGGATCGCGTGGGAGAGGGCGCGGAAGGTTGGAGGCACGGTGGTTCTGCGGAACGACGACCTGGATCGGGATCGCGTGAGAACCGAGTTCATCACGGGATTCATCGAAGACCTGAAGTGGTTGGGTGTGGAATGGGACGAAGGCCCGGACCGCGGGGGGCCGCATCGGCCGTATAGCCAATCCGAGCGGATGTCCCACTACGCGGCGGCCTTGTCCCGCTTGAGGGATCTGGGGTGGGTTTATCCGTGCACCTGTTCGCGGCGGGAGATCCTCGCGTCGCTTTCGGCGCCTCACGCGG
>JBIKWS010000289.1:0-5435 GCA_044356195.1 Cyanophyceae cyanobacterium | reverse complement strand
GGACAACGCCAAGACCGCGGCCGCACGGAAAAAGTCCTGAGCCCAACGGCCAGGATCGGTTCCCTTTCCAACTCGCCGTTCTGGATCCGTTGCCTTGGCACGGAATCCTCCCGGTCAGCAGCGCCCCGGCCTTTGGCCTGCGGGCGTTTTTTTCTGCCTGAATCTGGCGTCACGCCCGGCGACGCCCTCTTCAGGGATGTCCACCGACCGTGCGGCGCCAGTCGATCACCGCCCACGGATCCGGGATCGAAACGGCGGGGTCCACAAACTGTTCGAGGTCGCGCAGGGCGATGCACCGATAGCCATTGTCCTTCAGCCACACCACGTACTCGGCGAACCGTTCAGCCGGCGTGTTGACCCACGGATGGTCGCGATCGGGGACGCCGTGGAATTGCAGCACGGCAACCCGACCGTCCCGGGCGCCGGCAACCGCGGCCTTCAGGTTGTCCAGGGTCCACGTCGGTCGAGCGTCTCCGGCGGTGGGCACCAGCAGCGGATCATCCCGCCCCGGTTCGTAAGCCACCCCGCGACCGGTGTCGTAGGCGAATTCCGGCTGTGCTCCCCGCCGTGCGAAGCGAATCCCATGATTCCGCAGGATGGGTAGCGCCCCCGGATGAATGGCATTGCCCGGGTAGGCGAAGCTCACCGGCTTGGGAATTCCGTGTTCGGCACAGCGGCCGGCGATGTACTCCACTTCCTGGATCAACCGGCCGAGGTTCGACGCCGCCACGCCCATGTGGGTCTGCGTGTGGTTGCCGATCTCGAATCCGTCGCGGTGCAACTCCTGGATCTGCGCCCAGGTGAGGTAATCCACCTTGTTCGTCGGGAAACTGAACCCCTCGGTGATGAAGAACGTGGCGTTGAATCCCGCCTTCTTCAGCAACGGGCGCACCACGTGATACTGCGACGCCACCGAATCATCGAAGGTCAGGACCACCAACCGATCGGGAATCGGTGCCTTCACGGCTGTCGCAACGGGCGCGGGTCCCTTGTCAGGCAGATCCACGGTTGTGACGCGCAAGCGGGCCAACTCCCGTCCCAGGTCCCGCCCCTCATGGAACCAGACCCACCCCCGGGCCGATGCCATCGCTCCGGGAGCCAGGTCGTCCAGGCGGGGATCCGAGTGGATGCACGGCACCGGAGGATTCTGCCACGCGCGATTGAGCCCCTGCCATGCCGTGATGATCCAGCGATCGCCGGCAGCATTGCCGACCGCAGCGAAGGGACCTTCGAGCACCTTGTTCGTCGCCGTCTGGCCTTCAAACCCAACCGCCCGACCCAACATCAGGCAGACCTGCGCCCGGATGTTCCGCACGGGAGCCGTGGAACCGTTCCGCATCCACCAGCGCATCGACAACCGGTTCGTCTCCGGGCGGGCCTGCACCCCGAACACCACGCCATCGGGCAGTTGCCGCTCGAATTCGAACACGCCGTCCGCGCGCCGCTGCCATTCCATCCGCGCCAGGTTCGTCCCCCGCTGGTCCCAGACCGTCGGGATGTGGGTATGCGCCAGATACACCAAGCCCGCGTCGGTGAAGATGGCTTCGGGAACGTCGACCACGACGTACGACTTCGGGTCCCAAGGCGTGAACAGGCTGAGCTTCGTCTCGCGCTGCGGTTCGATCGCCCCGTCGAAGAAACCCAACCGCGGATGGCGCCCACCCGGATACGGGAGGACGCGCAAACGCGCTGGGTCTCCGGCTGCTGGAATCGAAAACGGCGCGATCTTCCAACGCCCCAGCGCCGCCTCGATCTCGGATTCCCCCAACCCGGTCGCCGAAGCCACCTCGGTCACGGAGTACCCGTGGTGAGCAACCATGTTCTCCAGCCAATACCGGCGATCGACTGCATCCCGCGGTGGGCGAACCTCACGTGCCCACGCCGCGCCCGTCCAGACGGTCACCCACAGGAAGAATCGGAACCATGGGTTCATGAAACGTCTTCCCGGTGCCGAGCGGGATCACTCCCACTCAATGGTCCCGGGCGGCTTGCTGGTGATGTCGAGCACCACGCGGTTGATGCCGCGGACCTCGTTGGTGATGCGGGTCGAGATCTTCTCCAGCAGCCCGTACGGCACCTTGACCCAATCCGCGGTCATGCCGTCCTGCGATTCCACCGCACGGATCGCGACCGTGAAATCGTAGGTCCGCTCATCGCCCTGCACACCCACGCTGCGCACGGGGAGCAACACGGCGAACGTCTGCCAGGTCTTGTAGTAGAGATCCGCAGCCTTCATCTCCTCGACGACGATGGCGTCGGCCTTGCGCAGGATCTCGAGCTTGATCCCGGTGATCGCCCCCAGGCACCGCACCGCCAGCCCCGGCCCGGGGAACGGTTGCCGCTGGACGATTTCCTTGGGCAGCCCGAGTTCCACGCCCAACTGGCGAACCTCGTCCTTGAACAGGGCCCGCAGGGGTTCGAGCAACTCGAACTTCATGTTCTTCGGCAGCCCACCGACATTGTGATGGCTCTTGATCATCGCCGCCGGATTGCCGGCGATGGGCACCGACTCGATCACGTCGGGATAAAGCGTTCCCTGCGCCAGGAACTTTGCCTTTCCAGCGCGTTTTGTGGCGGCCTGGAAGACGTCCACGAACGCCTTGCCGATGATCTTCCGCTTCTTCTCGGGATCGGTGACCCCCTTCAGCTTCTGGAGAAACAGCTTCGTCGCGTCCTCATACTGGAGACGCAGGGCAAAGTTCCGCCCGAAGACCTCCTGAACGACCTCGGCCTCGCGGGCCCGCAGCAAACCGTTGTTGACGAAAATGCACGTCAACTGATCGCCGATCGCCCGATGGATGAGCGCAGCAGCCACGCTCGAATCCACACCACCGCTCAGACCCAGAATCACGCGGTCCGATCCCACCTGACGCCGGATCTCTTCCGTCGCCTGCTCGACGTAGTTCCGCATCGTCCAGTTCTTGCCGCAGCCACAGACGCCGTGGACGAAGTTCGAAATGATCTCCCGCCCCTGCGGGGTGTGCACCACTTCCGGGTGGAACTGGATGCCGAAGTACCGGCGCTTCGGATGCTCGATGGCGGCGTAACTGGAGTTCTCCGTCGTTCCCACCACGACGAAATCCTTCGGAAGCCGGGTGAGCTTGTCGCCGTGCGAATTCCAGACCTGCAACTGCGCCGGCAACCCCTGGAACAAGGCGCAGGAGGACGCCGAGACGGTCAACGTGCCCTTGCCGTACTCGCGCTTGTCGCCGCGCTCCACCTTGCCGCCGAGGAACTGCGCGAGGATCTGCACCCCGAAGCAGATGCCCAGAACCGGAATCCCCAGCTTGAAGATCGCCTTGTCCGGCAACGGCGCATCCGGCGCATACACGCTGGACGGGCCTCCGGAGAGGATCAGCCCCTTCGGATTCATGGCAGCGATCTCCGACGCGGGCGTATCAAAACGCACGATCGTGGAGTAGACGTTGCACTCGCGGATTCGGCGGGCAATCACCTGTGTGTATTGCGACCCGAAATCAAGGATGACGATCTGTTCCATGGCCCAAGTAACCGAAAAGCCAGCTTGTGCCGGGATCGGGGACCCTTGGAAAGATCAAACTTGGCGCGAAGGAAAAATCACATTGCTGCGTCGATTCCACAAAGCTAGTGTGGCAGGCCGATTTGGAGCGACTTGGGAATGAACTCGGAACTGACGAAGAGAGCCTTGGAGAAGGTGGGAAACCCCCACGTTCTCGTGAACCTTATCTCCCGCAGGGTGCGGCAACTCAACGGTGGTGGCGGCTTCAGCCGTCCCCTCGTTGAAGTCGACCCCGGTATGGGTCTGGCGGACATCGCCTTGCTGGAGATCATCGAAGAAAAGATCGGGTGGACTCTGAAGGACACAGAGATAACCTGACTTCCGCTCGAGCACCACTCACCGGAGAAAACCGGTGGTGCTGCCGCTGAAATGCACCACCTTTCCCTGACGGCCGGAGACCGCGTCTCCGGCTTCTTCATTTGTGTCGGACATCCTTCAGAACGCCAAAGCCCGACGGGACTACGAGGTCGTTGAAACCCTCGAGGCCGGTCTTGTCCTGCGCGGCACCGAGGTCAAATCGCTCCGCGCAGGGCGGGGTCAGATCACGGAAGCCTTCGCCCGCGTCGAGAAGGGCCAGGCGTGGCTCTACGGAGCCCACATTGACGAGTATTCCCATGGGAACGTGTACAACCACATTCCCAAAACACCCCGGAAGCTCCTGCTGAACAAGAACGAGATCCGGCGACTGGAAGGCCTCTCGAACATCAAGGGGCACGCCTTGGTTCCGCTCGCGTTCTACTGGAAGGGAAACCGGGTCAAGGTCCGCCTCGCCGTCGGCCGCGGAAAGGACTTCGGGGACAAACGCGAAGACCTCAAGAAGCGCGAAGCCGACCGGGAGATGAAGCGCGCTACTGCGCATCGCGACAAGGGCCGCTGACGACCGCCCGGATTTTCACCCGGCGATTCTCGGATCCCACCGGGTGAGGGCACCCGGCCTCCAGCCTCCCAGACCACCCTTCGGGCTCTCTGGCAACTGCGACTGGCAACTCTCGATGCAGGCCGCGTGCCCCCACGCGGCGCCAAGGAACAACGGCAGGATATCCAATTTGATTCGGGCGTTGCGCCCGGACCAGGACCCGCTGGGACGCCCTCCATCAACGCAGAAAGGCCGCTCCGAAGCCGGAGCGGCCATTCTCTGGCAGAGTGGAGGTGAAGCGATCCGACCTGAGGAGCGGTCCCAAAGGCTTTCCGGGACCCGTCAGGTCATCAGCGGTTCACCGCCGTCGGATGCGCCCGTCGCGATTACTTCGCGGCAGGAGCGTCCTTCTTCCACGTACGGGGCGGAGCCTTCACGATGAGGCCCTTCTTGATCGCCGTCGCCGCGACGCGGATATAGCGAACTTCACCCGAAGGGAGCAGCACCTTCACCCGCTGCAGGTTCGGGAAGAACCGCCGCTTGGTGATGGCCGTCACGTGCGTGCCGATGCCGCCCTTCTTCTTCGCCTTACCCGAACGCCAGATGTGGTTGCCCTTGATGGGGCGCTTGCCGGTCACGCTGCAAATCCGAGACATAATTCAGAACCTTCTTTCGAAAAGGAGCGCAGTGGGTACCAGCCGCAGGGACCATCATCAAGAGATTATTTTGGTTCTTCGCGATCCACGCCCTCCCAGGCCCCCTTCGAAGGATCACGGATCGGTGGCGGCATGATCCTCATCGCCGTGGGAAAGGACATGAAACAGTGGCGAGGACGCAGCCACCCCGTCCGAGGCAGGCGCCGGATCGAATGGCGCACTTGTTCTGCCACCGGTGGCTTTTTGGCCTTGCCCACATCGCCTCCAACCGAATGCTTCCCTTATGGACGCACGTTCCGAGACGGCCACTTCACCGCCCCCAGGTCCAGCTCTGTCCCGGAGTTCCTGGCTCCCGCTCCTCCAGGCCCTCCGCATTGCCTTGTTC
>JBIKWS010000288.1:0-5437 GCA_044356195.1 Cyanophyceae cyanobacterium | reverse complement strand
GGCCTTCGGTGGCCCGATCTTCTACGGGCATCAGTCGGGACCGAAGGACGAGGAACCCGCGAACCATCCGGGCAACATCTTCTGGTACCAGGCCAAGCGGGTGAACGAGGTGTTCACGTCGATGGACGGACGACAGCGGACCGCTGCGTTGGTGGATGGACATTCCCGGCCGGAACGCGCGAGCGAGACCGTGCGCCTGTCCGGCCAGAAGAAGGGCCTGCCTGGAATCCGGCTCGGCGAGTTGTCCCGCGATCAGCGCGATCTCGTCCGCAAGGTGATGTCAGACCTGCTCCTGCCCTTCCGGGCCGGGGATGCGGAGGAATCCATGCGATTGGTGGAGTCCCAGGGTTTCGAGGATCTCCATCTCGCGTGCTTCAAGCGTCAGGACCTCGGCGGTGACGGCGTCTGGGACGTCTGGCAGATCGAGGGACCCCAAATGCTCTGGTACTTCCGCGGCGAACCACACGTGCACTGCTGGGTCCACATCCGCGACGCGCGGGCGTGACCGGGCCTACCGCAAAACAACCGTGTAAACCATCGCTCCTCTCTCATTGGATCACGTTCACCCCGCGCAGGCCGAAGAGTGGCGCGGCGGCCAGCAGGTGAGTGTCGTTCGAGAAGATCTCGGCAAAACCGTGTTCAGCGGCAGTGGCAAGATGAAGGGCGTCAGCAGCGCGCAGATAGGCAGTAACCGACGCGGTGGCAAAGACGCTCTCAACGCGATCCAGGATGGTATCAGTGAGGGGTAGCAGCAAGATGGCCCCAGACAGGCAATCCGAGCGAAACTGCATCATGAGTCGCTGGAAATCAGCCCTCGAGGCGGCCCCTTCCCTGACCTTGCGGAAGGCGGCGGACGTAAATTCCGCTCTTCCGTGATAGGCCGAATGGATTTCACGGACGGTGGACGCGTGAGCCCGGACTTCGACAGTTCCCGATTCCACGATCTGGAGCTTCAGCAGGTAACTGGCATCGTAATAGACAGGATTCATCGGGCATCGCGGTCTTCCGAGAGGGCCATGGTGGAGTCGGTGCCGCCGCTGAAAGCGCCGGTCTTCAGCATTGCTTCATACTCGGGGAGGAGTTTCCGGTTGGCCCATTTCGACTGGCTGCCGTTGGTGGCGGGGGTTGCGGCTTCTTCTTCGGAGGCAATCGCGGTCTCCAGCAGGTGGATGGTCTCCTGGGTCACCGAACGACGATGGGCGACTGCCATCTGCCTCAGTCTGGCGTGCAGAGCTTCAGGGAACGACTTGATGACGAGCGCAGGCATGGTGAGGAAAAGGTACCATTCTGCTTCCATCATTCAACCAATGCCTCGGACCTCCGCAAGGTCGGTCCCATGATGTCCAAGCCGCACCGAGATCGGCGACGGCATGAAGGCCAAGCGGGTGAAAGAGGTGTTCACGTCGATGGACAGACGGCAGCGGAACGCGCGAGCGAGACCGTGCGGTTGAGCGGCCAGAAGAAGGGCCTGCCTGGAATCCGGCTCGGCGAACTGTCCCGCGATCAGCGCGATCTCGTCCGCAAGGTGATGTAAGACCTGCTCCAACCCTTCCGGGCCGTGGACGCCGAAGAATCCATGCGGCTGGTGGAATCGCAGGGTTTCGAGGATCTCCACCTCGCTTACTTCAAGCGACAGAACATCGGAGGTTACGGCGTCTGGAACGTCTGGGAGATCGGACGGGTAGCTGATCCGAATGCTTTTACGGCACGTTCGGTGGCTTCCCTGGATAGTCCTTGAGGAGGAAGAAAACACCAACGTAAACAACGGCCACGATGGCAGCGTAGCCAAGGAATTCGCGGTCGTAAGTGCTGGACGCTCCCGTGAAGGCGCAAAACGCAAACGTTGCGAGTGCGAACCAACCTAACAATCTTTGCTTCTTGTTCATCTCATGATCTCCGATGGGTGCCGCACGCACCCTTCTAGCGCATGGAAGCAAAACCTCGTCACTTGGAATGACCGTTGGCTGGCACGAATGAGTTCGTCGAAAGCCCCCTGACCAATTCGTAAGGGGTGGCCTCCGTTCCAATCGCCTTCTTACCCGCGATCGAAGCAATCGCAAGGAAGCACGACAAGCCTACGCCCAATAGCAGGAATAGGCTGCCGCTTGCCTCCGCCACGACGTATGGGATGGCCTTCAATCCGGTCCACAACTCCCATAGTGTCCACGACGCCCGTTTCCCAAACTCACTCAGATAGGTCTCGATTCCGCTGTCGATGGATCCGTGGCTCGGCTTGGCAAGTTCTTTGGGAACGAGTCCCGCCGCCGCGATCCATCGACTCATGATCAGATGAACTGTAAGTACTGACACAAGCAGAACAGCCCATTTGCCACCAAGGTCATCGAACTTTGATGCGGCCCAGTTGAACGCCACCGCCGCCCCCGTGAATGAAATCTGTTCTCCCCCGAACATCCTCCGCTTCTCCTGATCATTGTCGCTCATCTCAACGGACAGTCTCCCGAGTTTGCACACCTTCAACTCGAATCTTGTCGCGCAGAGAAGCCGAGTTTAGCGATTCAACGGAGCGTTGGGGTCACAACTTCAAACATTACCTTCTCTTCCCATGAGCCGGTCTGACGCTGATTTCCTTCACACATCGAGACAATCCCATCGTTCTGACTATCGGTCGATTCCCCAAGAAAGTGTCGAATGCTTCACGGCAACTGCTCTACCCGGAAGAAACTGCCAGTGTCGGCAACGGTGAAGTCCCGCGTGATCGTATCGGCCTCGGCGATGAACTCGCCCGCTGGCAGCCACGTAGCGAGGTCGATGGAGCTTTCGATGCGGTATCGCAGTCCCTCAACCACGTTGAGGGAGACCCGGACGGTGTGTACGGCAATGGCGAGGCTGGGTGCCCGGGGGGGAACTGCGATACGGACGGTCACCGTGCCGGTATATCCCGTGCCCGGGGACGTGACCTGAATTCCGGTGACGCGCCCATTGGAGACGGTGGCCACCGCCTTCGCGCCGCTTCCGTTGCCGAGGATGTCCACCAGCGGAAGGGCCATGAATCCCTGCCCGCCCTCTTCGACGCTCACGCCCACAACGAAGCCGTTCACGACTTGGGCAACCGCACTCGCCCGTCGGAACGGATTGGCTTCGTAGTCTTAGAGGCCCTTGACCTCCAATGGAGACAATGCCCGGCCGTAGAACCGGACGTCGTCGATGCCGGACGAAAGCCCCTCGAAGCCCTCTACCGTCCGGAAGACCCGGGCCGTGATCCAGTAAGGCCGGGAAGCGCGTCAACTCCTGATGGGACCTGGCGTCCGGTCCTTCCGAGTCGAATCGGAGAAGGAAGCCCGGGAACTCACCCTCCCCGAGGCCTTCGGGCTCTTCGTTGAGATCCTGACCGGGGAAGCCGGCTTCTTGGGCGAGGAACGACTCGAACCCTTCCTGGCACTCGTCCGCCGGCGGTTGGCGACGCTCGCCGGGCCCGGAGCCTGACCGACCCGAAGCCGGTTGCCAAAGTTGCAGACAGGGCGGGCCTTCCCTGCCCTGTTCTCCGTTCGGGAACCCTGGGCCGTTCTCCTGGCGCCCCGCCGCGAATCAGAACGCCACAGCGGTGCCGGGAATGCTCGGGAACGGTGCACCGCGCTTTTCAACCTTTGCGGCAGGATCATGCACCCGCCATGGATTCGAGCCGGTCAATCAGGCTCGCCCGAGGAACGACACGCGAAACCGTCAGGAGCGCGGGGGAATCCGGATCGATTACCAGCTCAACGGTCTTCGCCGGAAGGGACTGCGATACAATTCTGAGACTGGCTCGGTACCGCTTGCGTTTCAAAACTGCGAGGGGTTCAGAGAATCCGTCCTCCGACGCCAGTAGAATCGAGCCGGTGATGTCGTCCATGAGTTCAGCAACAGCATCATCTTGGGTAAGCGGTCCCGATTCGTCAGGGCTGCTCGGTACGGTCTGGCAAACCCGGCCTATGCTCAGGAATCTGACTTCCCCCGACCGCAGTACCGACTCGGCACCGACCTTCTCGTACTTGCCGTTTGAACGGCCTCGCCACACGAGAAGGAGTTCGTCCAGAGGCCCACGAAGAATCTTCGGAGTCACCGGATGGGCATAAGTCGGGATCTCGTCGGGATTCGCCAAGCCGACCCACCTGGTAGGAACAAAGTCTTCATCGCAAGACTCCACGCTCAGAGTTGCGGCTGGAGACGCAATCGGCTGGGCGCTCCGATTCTCGATCTGAATGGTCCAACCGTCGTCCCGGTACGCGACGGTCGCTGTCAGTAGGTCCCAAGTTCGACAGCGTTGCCATGCCTCCCACAAGACTTTCGCGAAGAGCGCGATAGCGGCACCAAACGTCGCAAGGACCAGCTTTGACAGGATCGAGTCGCCCATGGCGTCCCTCATAGCCGATGCAGAGGACGCTCCCAATCGGAAAATCGGAAGGCGCAACCGGGAACACAGGCTCGACTTCGGATTCTGGTGAAGCTAGAAGAAACCAACGATGAAGCATTCGTTCTCCAGGTCCTGTGACCATTGCAGATTGCCCATCGAGAGGGTGGAAGAGGAATGGCTCGGATGGGTCATCACTGACGAACGGAGGCCAACCGGGTTGCCCGTGCGAAAGTTTGAATCCCTCGCATGACCTCCGCGCAAATCCACGAATTGGTTCGCCGTCTGGGACAGGGCCTGATCGACGGCGACAATCCCGGACCCGAGGACTTGCGCTCACTCGCTCGAATGCTGCGGGCTGAGCGCAGCCGCCCCGCCCATCAGCGCTCTCGGCATTTTCCCGATCTGGAGAGGATGGAAATCCGGCTGGCTGCCTTGGGCTTTCAACTGCCTAAAGCCAAACGCGGCGCAGAAGCTTCGGAATCGAAGGTGGCCGAAAAACTTAGCCGGAAGGCCGCGACCGCGGCAAAAAAGCGTTCGGCTGCGAAGAAGTCCGCCGGTGCGGTCAAGCGACATCCGACATTTGAAGACTCTGAATCAATCAGGCGATTTCGCCTTTGCTTCGGAGGTCAGTTCGAATCGCGTCGAAGGCGACACTGAGCAATCTGAAGTGACGCTCCGTCCCAGCTAAATCAGCGCAACACGGCGCAACAGCCGGATTTGATAACGGTGCGAGTCTGCGCAAAACCGGACACCGGAGACCCCTGATTTTCCGCAAGTTCTTGCATGGTCTTGAAGCTGGATCGAATTCGCAAACCGTAGGTCATCGGTTCAATCCCGACCACTGGCTCCAGCTCTTCCTTCCAGCAGCTGCGGGGCAATGCCCTTCTCCACCCTTTCCATTGGGCCGAGGCGCGATAGGATCCGGCAATGAACTCCCCGCGTGGCCCCCTCCAGCCGTCTTCCATCCTCCGCCTGCCCCATCTGGATCGACGTCGCTTCCTGGCGACATCCGCACTCGGTCTGGCCGCCGTCGCGGGTGGCCCGGCGATGGCACAGACTGCGTCGACGCCGACCTCCGAGACGCTG
>JBIKWS010000007.1:0-18412 GCA_044356195.1 Cyanophyceae cyanobacterium | reverse complement strand
GGCCACGGGCGGATTGTTGGCTCCCGCAAAGCCTCCGCCAGCATTGGCGAACACGAGACCCACCGTGACCGGCACGGTCACGGAACCTCCGCCAAGAGCTGCCACCGTCACCGCCGTCGGCGGCGCGTTGAGCTCCGGAACCACGATCCGGTCCACAAAGGTCGCCGATTCCGGGGCCAGGCCATCGACGCCCTGCAGGCGGAATTGCATGGGGACATTCGATTCACCCGACTGCACCTCGACCGTGAGCGAACGATCCGTGATGGAATAGTTGGCGCGCAGAACCGCCATCGCCGCCTCCACTGGCACGGAGGTGATGAACCCGTATTGATCCCTCGCCGTCACTGTCGTCGGAAAGTCTCCCGTGACCGGATACGAAACGTAATAGCACTCCCCTCCGCCGGCGTTGCGACGGAACGGCACACCCGTCACTCCCGCGGGAACCGTCAATGCACCCAGTGCATTCGTCCCAGGCGCACCCAGGAACACATCAACGTCAGGAAGTGCCCGCAAGGAATGCGGTTCGCCCGTCTTGCGCGGCTGGAGCATCGGATGCCCACAGGCAAAAACGTCCACGCGACGGTCGTCGCCCACATCATGCCGTGCTGCCCGCTCCAGCGTGACTCCGCCGGGCAACGGCGCCGTCCTCAGGCGCCCGGTGAGGGCAAAACGATCCGACTGGAACAGCACCTGGCCACCTGGTCCCAGCAATCGAACGAAATTCCGGCCCAGCGGACTGCCCGTCACCGTGTAGGTCTCATTCGGATCCGCGATGTAGTGACGTCCTTCAAACACCACGGGCGGCAGTTCCGCGCCACCGGGAGATTCCGCAGGCACGAGGTACGGTCCCACCGGCGTCTTGAGGGACATCGCAAATCCCTCGGGAGCCGGTGCGATTCCCAAGTCTTCGGTAAACCGGATCCGCTGCCCCGCCACCTGATTCCTGATCTCGTACGTCTTGTAGGGAGTTTCGAGGATGTACGTTCCCGAGTACGGTGCCGACCGGACATCAATCCGCGTCCGCGTGAAGACGACCTGATCTCCAGGCGACGCCTCGCCCGTGCTGAACGCCGCCTCGTGGGCCATGCCCAACACCAGGCGCGTGGAGCCCACGGGAGTCGTCATCGTGCCTTCGACGGAAGCAGTCCAGTAAAAGTGTTCTGCCCCGAACAGGGCCGGGAAGCGCTCCGGGAAGATTGCATCTCCCGCCAGCAACAACAGCCAACCGCCATTCAGCTCGGCGGTGCTCAGGGGTGTGCCCATTTCCAGGGTCAATCCGGTGCTGTCCTGATACCATTCCGGGAATCCATGCTCCGCGCTGATGGGACCCATGCGGTCCAATCCGGGATTCGTCTGCTGGGCCTCGGCCGTACCAATCATGGCCATCATCCAGGTCAAGGCACCCATCGCCATCGTCGCCACCTTGCAAGTGGCCGTACTGCAAATTCTCGTGTTCATCGTGTTGGTTCCTGCGTGCAGTGGTTCAAGCTGCAATCCACTCCAAGCCGAAGACGTGCCAAGCCATGCCACCTCACCTGAAGAGAATCGCAAATCACTCACCCACAGTTGATTGCAATTTTTACAACCCCCAAAACCAAACCTGGAATCATCACCTAGACTGAAGATTATACCGTCCATCTGAACAGGAAGGACCTCCCCAAGGACGGACTTTCCTACACTTCCTTGCCTTGACACACCGCAACGGATGGCGATCGCACGACAATCCTCGAACGCACCAAATATTGGTCAATTCATCCTGTAGACCCTACATCCGTCATTGGACATTGATTCATCAGCCCGCTTGCCGGATAAGGATTTATATGTCGCAGGAGCGCTCCTCTGCGCTTCGGAAAGCTGCCATGAAACGATTCGCCACCATTGCCTCCGGCCTCAAGGCCCGTCACCTCGCTGCTCTCCTCTCACTGGCCGCTCCCTCAGCCAGCCTGGCTCAGGCCTTCAACAATACCGACAGCGTGCTGAACCCAGCGGCTACCACCATCACCGCAGAACTCAATGCGACGGGTTTCTTCCGGATCTCCAACATCACCGGTCTGGCTGGAGCCTCGGTCGGCGCCGCAAACATCTCCGAATCCCCCACCGCCACCGACTTCACAGCCACGGCCAACTACCTCAGTCGGCTCGGATCGTTCACTTTCGCCAATGATTACCCCATCCGGAACGTCTCATTGAGCGTGTCCGTCGACAGCATCTACGATCCTGACAACGGTGGGATCGGAGGTCTCTCCGACGATGCCAACACCGGCCAGTTCGACCGCACCGCCTTCCGCATCCACGACTTTTCCCTGCTTTTCGTTGGCTCCACGGGAGAACAGTTCCTTGTCTCAAGGAATACCGCATGGGACATCATCCCGGGCGTGCCCGCAGACGACAACTTCGTTGTCACCGTCAATTCCGGGAACCGGGAACCGGGACTCGCCTACGACGCAGATGGAACCATCCCCCGCACCGGCCAGATCCAGAGCCTGGAATGGCTCAGCGGCAGCCTCCCATCCGATGACGGTGGCTGGGATACCGGCCTCGATCCGGCATCAAACCTCGACGACACCTTCCCCACCACGGCGGACATTGGTACCGGAGCGGCCCAGGCCGATGACCCGACCGTCACTCTGGAACGCGGATTCACTACGGATCAAGCGCCTCCCTTGTATGCCGGCGGCGCGGGCCAGACCACGTGGAACGTCTATCTTTTCAGCACCGGCGATCTGAGCGGACCGACGGCCGGATACCAACTGAACCTTTCCCAGATCATCATCGCTGTCGAACTCCCCGAGTCTTCCCACGCCCTCTGGGGCGGCCTCGTCCTCCTCGGCACCGCCGAAGTCCTGCGCCGCCGCCGTTCCAAACGAACGACGTAGCAGACGACGTCGGGAGGCTGAGGGGTGAAGGGCGGGTGCCCCCACGCGGCGGCTCCTTCAACAACACCGGGTGAGGGCACCGGGCCTTCAATGGGGAACTCTCCTTCCACTGCCTCGTAACCTCACCGCACCGACCCACTGGCCACGCGGGCCTCATAGGACTGCAACGGCGTCGCCGCACCACCCGCGCCCACCGACGGCAACAAGCGCATGACATCGCGGGTTGCACCGGCGCGCGCCGACCGAAGCGCCACACCATTCTCATCCCGGCGCACATCGACCGGGAGCAACAAAGAGGGATGATCGAACGGCGCCCGCTCGAACCGGACCCGTTCGTCCGTGAGAGCCTTCAGGAAGGCGACGAGATCGGTTTGCTCGGCCGAGGTCAGCCCGAGAGGACGGATGTCCACGTGGAGCGTGGATTCCTGGGACGGGGTTCGATTGCCGCCGCCGTTGTAGAAGGCCACGACCTCTTCCAGCGTCGCGACCTCGCCATTGTGGAAGTATGGTCCGGTGAGTTCAACATTGCGGAGACTCGGCGTCTTGAACGCACCGGCCACACCCACCGGAAGGGACGCAGCAGCAGCAGCGCTCATCTGGGGATAGATCCGAAGGTTGATTCCCAAGGGGAAGGTGAACAACTGGGGAACCACGTCGAAAGAGTCCTGCGACGGCCCACCGTGCATCCAGGAGATGTATTGCTTGGTGAAGCTCAACGGGTTTCCCCACGGATCCACCGCACCCACGCCGGCATCGTTCGAGGAAGGGACCACCCCGATGTTGTAGAAGCCTGAATCATAGAACGTGACCTTGCCCGTGCCGGCCAGCTCCCGTTCCACGACCTGTTCAGTCTCCATGTCGATTCCGCCTTCCGGCTCGCCCAGCGATTGCAGGAGGTCGGACAACCACTCGGGCTTCCGCGCGCTTTCCCGGACTTCCATCCCCCGGATCAGGGCGCTGAACGTCGCCACCGAGAATTCCGGACCCGCATGGCAACCGGCGCAATTGGCCTTTCCGTAGAACAACTTCATCCCGCGTTCCTGCGTCGCCGACAGCGCTGCCACGTCGCCATCCATATACCGATCGAACGGGGTCTGCTCGGAAACCAACGTGGCTTCGTACAAAAGGATGCTGACCCCGAAATAGACCGAGAAATTGAGTTCGAACTGATCCCATTCACCCGTCACCGCCACCGACTCCGCTCCGTGACCATGCACCTGGCCGTCCATGTTGACCCGCGACGGATAACTCCAGAGTTCCGGCCGGAACGCCCGTCGGATCAGCTCACGATAGCTCACCGAAAGTCCGGTCGTACGCGGACGTTGGTTCGTCCCCACCGTCAGCGCACCGAGCACCGAGTCAGCAGGATTCACCCGCTGTTGGACCAAGGGCACAGCATCCAGCAATCGCCGGCCAACCTCTGGCCACGAACGCCCGGCATCGGACATCTCGACGCTGCTCAACACGGGGCCAACGGCCTGGGAGGCGAGACTCGCGTTGGTCAGCCACAGCTTCCGGTAAGCCAGTTGGTTTCCGGGCCCATTCCAGAACGTGAAGGTCTCCGGGTCGCGCCCACCCCAAGGCGAGCGTCCGTTGAACACCGAGTTCGCACGCCCGTCCCAGAAACTGCGGACATAGAAGATCGAATCGATCACCGACGGACTATGACGGCCCGTAACCTGACGACCACCACCGTGTCCACCGGTTGGTACCGCGCGACTTCCCTGCCGCACCATCGGACGCACTCCCGCAGAGCCGCGGACATCATCCGTTCCCACCAGCGCAGCCATCAGTGCGTTCGTGGTTCCGTCCGTTGCGGTCAGGACACCATCCCGACCCGCATTCAAGGAACCAGTCACCCGGCTGTCCGCGCCAGCGTGATGATGGCAGGTCGCGCAGGCCGTACGCCCGTCGCTGCCCACCTGCATGTCCCAGAACAAAGCCTTGCCCAATTGCACCGCCGCCTTCCGGTCCTGGACCAGTGACAGGAGGTCCGGCATCACCGGAACCGGGACCGTTCGCAACGAAGGCGGCGGGGCAGTGGGAACAATAGGGTCCATCTCTTCGATCATTGCCGACACTGCCCCCCCACCGGCGACATCAGGGGAAACGTTCGCGATGGACTGTGCCGACATCCGTTGCCCAAGGGCTGCAAGTCCCACGAGCACGGCGAGGAGCGGGAGATGGAAATTCATGGTTCGATCGGTTCAGGGTTTGGCCGCGGCAGACGCGACAACCTTGCTGACATCGCAGGCAGGATCCGCAGCAGCGGCCCGCATCCGCGCATTCAGCTTCTGCGCCGCCAGCGGCACACCCGGCCCGGAATCCCGGCTCAAGCGCGCAATCGCGCCTTCGCGGGTCGTCCGGATGAAGGACTTCGCAATGATCTCCGGATCGGAGCCTGCACCCAATCCCATCCATCGATCCGTCCGGTCATTGCCGTAGATCAACACGCCCGAGTGCTGGGTGATGTCCTGGTCCAGAACAGGATCAATCTCGTAGGCACCCACCGCCCGGCGCAGCGCCGTCGTGTCCTCTTCGTTGTCGGCGACGACGAACTCCCATCCGGGCAGCTCGGAGCGATGGATCCGGGCGTATTCTGCCAGGTCCTTCACGGTATCCCGCTTCGGATCCAGGCTCAGGGAGATCATCTGCAGGCCCGACGCGAACTCATCTTCCAGCAACTCATGCACCCGGCGCATGTTGTGGGTCGTGCGGGGGCAAATGCCCTCGCACCGCGTGTAGATGAAGCCCAGCAGGATCTTCTTTCCCTGCACCAGGCCCGTGCGGAACTGCTTCCGCTCTCCCCGCTGGTTGGTCACCCACACATCAGGAATGCGCTCACTCCGTCGCTGCACCGCGACGCCGCGGTTCACAAACGGGCTGGCATTCTTCGCCGTGCCGCGGCTTGCCACGGCTCGCACCGGAGAGGTCGCCGGGGCCGGAGCCTTGCTGCGTCCACCCAGGGCGGACTCAATGAACTGCCTCAATGTCAGCTTTTCCATGGTCTGGATCTCCAGGGGAGGGTGCGTTCAGCTGAACAGGTGCGGGTTCGCGTCGATGTCCGTCTGCGGGATGCCGCAGATCTCGGGTTCCACTGCGTAGTAGGAACCGTTCAGCATCGGCGTCTGCATCTTCCCAGTCACCGGATCGGGACCACAGACCTCGATCTGCTTCATCATGCGATGGTCCTCGTGGTTGTTGTTGTGGCAGTGGAACACGAAGGGTCCACTGAACGTCCGGAACTTCATGAAGATCTCGATCTCGGTGTTGTCCTCCAACGGCGAGTCATCGGACTTGGCAGCCCACACCGCCTTCGGCGCGCGCCCGTTGATCTTCTGGATCTGGTGCGATTCCAGATGGATGTGGAGCGGATGCCACCACCCTCCGGACCCGTTCTTCAAGATCCAGCGTTCGGCGGTGCCGAGCTGGATCGCTGCGTCACAACGCGTGGCGTTGTAGAACTCCTTGTTGATCTGCCATGCACCGTTCGAGCGGTTGAGCTCGAACACGCGCGTCGCCACGATCTCATCCTGGGTAATCGGCACATGCGGGCGGAGCGGTGTGCCAGCGCCGATCCTCAATGAACCCGGCGTCGCCGTCTTGCCCACAACACGCAACTGGACGAAGGGAACGCGCTTCTTCAGGTCCACGCCATTCGGCTTACGGCCGTTGTCCTGGTCCATGATGTTCTCGATGAACAACACCGTTCCTTCGGGCATCCGGCTGAAGTCCACGATCACATCTGCCCGCTTGCCGGGGATCAGTCGGATCGTCGAGACGCTCACGGCCCGGGGCAGCAACCAACTATCGTTGCCGATCTGCAACCACGGCTGGCCGTTGCTCAAGCGCAGCTCGATGACACGCGCCAGGTTCGCACACAGGAACCGGAACCGGTAGGCGCGCCGTTCCACGTTCAGGAAGGGCTGGGCAACCCCGTTCGTCGTGAAGATGTTGCCGATACGGCCATCCAGGTTCAGTGGATCCCAGTAAATCGTTCCATCCGGGTTCAACGCCGTGTCGTGGAACGACATCGGAATGTCGTAGGCACCCTGGTTACCGAAGGCATCGTCCACCTCGGGCAACACCTTCCGGCTGATCAGATCGTCCTCGATGCTGTCGGTGAACAGCGAGAACCCGCACAAGCCGTGCGCCACATTGTGCGCCGTCACGTCGTTGCCGTGGTCATGATACCACATCGTCGACGGATTCTCCGAAAGATCCTGCTCCCCGTGATGGCGGGGCGCGGCGTTCGGGTAGTAGTAATCCCGGCATTCGCCATGGAACGTGTAGTGCACCGGATGCCCGTCGGAGTGCGACGGACTATGAGCCCCGTGATGGTGGAGCGAAGTCTCCAGATCGACGTTGTTCTTCATGCGGATCACCGCCGGCTGTCCATGGCGCATCCGGAAGGTCGGCCCAGGAAAACTCGGGGTCGTTCCGTCCGCCGAGTACGCGAGGCACGGGCTCTCAATGCCAGGCACGAACTGGTGCACCGCATGCTGCACCTCCATGTAGTGACACGCCGTCGGCATCCGATCCCAATCAGGGTGATGCACAGGGTGATTGGTATAAAACTCAGGAGCGATGCCGTGATAGACCGCCTCGGAACCGCAGCGGGCCTCGTTGGATCCAGGAGCAGGGTTCAAGGTGCACTTGCCCAGGCGACCCGGGATCGGCAGGGGCTGCGTGAACGGCCGGAATCGAGGGGCGTCCGGCAAGCTGCTCCATTCATTGGCCCGCAGCTTGAGGTTCGGGAAAATCCCAGCAGCAAGGATGGACCCCACGCCGCCCGTGATGATGGCTTGGCGACGGGTCATTCCAGTCGCGAGGGTCGACGTAACAATGTTACCCGTGGTCAGATCTGAATTCGGCTTCATTCGATCAAGGTCCGGAGGACTGTTGGCAATTCCGTTAATCTGTTGTGAACCGCGGCAGCTTAATCCCACTTGGATGTCACACCCGCGTGATGCCATTCCATCTGCTAGGCACGTGCCACGCATGCCAACTCCTCGAAATGAAATCCTATTCTACTAATCCACAATTACTTACGTATCAAACCACCGGAACAGCCGAGTTCAGGCACCCTTCCATGGAGCGGCATTCCTTGCGGCCTCCGGAAATGCCACTGGCAAAATTTGCTGCCCTGACAGCAGATCGGGATCGGGATCGAGTGCGGCAACCCAGAGGCCACGTTCGAAAAGAAGAACCTAACGACTCAACGCCTCCCTTCCTTATCCCGGAGGGATACGAGCAATGAACCCGGGGTCGCGAAGCGCACCCCGGGTTGGCATAGGAAGGGAGAACAACCCCGGAAGGGTTGTAGAATGCACAAACGTGGCACCCCTGCAGAGGTACCTCATCCATCACCACGCGATGTTCCCACGTTGCGTGGTTCGCGCGAGACGGGGCCGTCAGCCCACCGGAATCTGGATGTCCAGCTGGGTCGTCGGCAAAGCCGAGTCATCCAGGATGCACAAGGCGTTGAGGTGAGCCATGGCCCGTTGGATGGTGTGGATCCTCAAACCCGCGATGGCACCCCGCAACCCGCGTGCGGTCACCGCAGGTTCCAGGATCAACTTCAGCATGTCGCTGCCACGGACACGCAGGATGAGGAACCCATCCTGCAGCGACGCCCCGACAAAGCCCCGCACGCCACCGTCCACCGCTGTCGCCACCTCGCAAAGTCCCGCAACCAAGGCACCGAGGAGATAGCGATCCGACTGAAATACCGCCGGATGCGTACCGGACGATACAGTCCGCCCCGAAGCCACCGCTTCCACGAAACTCAGATCCAGAGCCGACCGACGGCCTCGCAACCCAGCCAGTTCGACGCGAACAGCACGGTCGCTCACCTCCTCGATGGCCCACGCAGAGAATCCGGTCGCTGCGTCCAGCGGCCGCAGCAAAGATGCAGGCGGCCCCTGAGGACGTTCTCCCGGGTGCCCTTCCTCAACCACCCCCGCCATCAATAGGAGCATCTGTTCGATCCCCTGCGTGCAACCCCGGACCCGGAAGGGACGCGAACCAGCTTCGGCCTCTTCGGCCCCAAGGCTGGTAACATCAGTGACCCTTTGGAACGGTGCCAATGCGGCTGCATCGAGGGGGGTGTTCATACCTGCAATTGGCTATATGGATATCCCCTAATTAGGTAATCTGGAACATACCAATAATGGGTAATAATGCACCCAATCGACCACCCGGATCAGGGTATCCTACGAGGAAGGGGAAAGTTCCAAAGGCAGCAACCACCCCGTTGATGGCTGATTCTGCCGCAGAATCCGCAGACGCCGCGTGAGCAAACCAGCACCCGTCGCTTCAGGATTCGACGTCAACTGCGGCTGCGGCTACCCGCCTCTCAGCGGAGCGGGATCCGAGCTCGTTTCGGTACCTGGCAATGGCGGCCAACCGATCCGGCACCTCGAGCTTCTTCAAGATGCGCTTGTTGTGGACGTACACCGTATGGATCGAAACCTGCAGTCGTTTGGCGATCTCCGCACAGGAGAATCCTTCCGCTGCCAGCGCCAACACCGTTGTCTCCGCGCGGCTGAGCACATGGAACTTGGAGGGCCTGGGCGCACTCTGGATCTGAGAAAGCATCATGTGATAGGGCTCCGCCGAGATCACCGGCTCTCCCCGGATTGCGCGCAAGAGGGCTGACTCCAGCGCGTCCAGATCGCCGGATTTCACCCAATACCCAATCGCTCCGGCACGGAGAGCCTCCAGCATGGTTTCCGGATCCGTCGCCGAGGAGTAGGCCAGCACCGTCTTCGCCCGGCCCGTCTCGACCAGCCTGCGGATGATCCGCAGGCCCGAGTCTCCGGGAATCACGAGATCCACCAAGGCAACATCCACCGGACGGAGGGCCAGCTTCTTGAACGCGTTCTTCGAGCTTGTGAAAAGCAGCGGAGCGGCAAAACCGAGGGCCGGATTCAGACGTGCGCCAATGATCTGCAACAGGTCATTGTCATCGTCGATCACGGCAACGCGAATCACTGCGGATCTTGAGGATTCTTGGGGCATGGGGGGATCTTTCTATTCGAAATTCGCAGGGAAGTGAGCCGCTTCAGCAGATCAAGAACGGGCTTCCGGCAGCAGAAGTAATCATGATTCGGGACACATCCGATGTTTTGCGGCAAACGCAAATGAACCAGGCAAAGTTACCACACGTGGTTATACCAACATCCACCGGACCAACGAAGCGCCTTCCGGCCGACTCACGCTGCAGCACAGTCGAACTCAAGGGGCCCAGCCGCAGTCTCACGGCGTCCACACTGCCACTGGACCGCCTTCACCAGGAGATCCCGTGATGATCGCACTCCCAACTTGCGCTGCACGTTCTCAAGGTGCGAGTTCACCGTCCTTTGGGCCAATCCCAGCTGAATCGCGATGCGGGATGTCGGCACACCATTTCCGTAGAGGTCCAGTACCTGCGCCTCGCGGTCTGTCAGCCGCCGGCAGTCCACCGGCATCCGAACCTCTGCGCTCATCACGTAGTTGAGCATCACGGCAGAAAGCGACGGATCCACTTCGATCTGGCCAGAGAGTCCACGCAGGATTGCGCTCACCAATACCTCGGCGGTGGCATCCCTGCGAATCAACCCACGCACTCCCATCCGAAGGATCCGGTTCATGGAGCCCGGATCCCGGCCTTCCAGCATCACGATCACCGCGGTTGCAGGCATCGTCCGCCGGATCCACTTGATCCACTCCAGAACCTCATAATACGGACCCTCCGCTGCCAGACCAATCACCACCGCTTCGGGTCTTTGCGTCAACGCCTGTTCCCGGGCCATGTCCAGAGAGCCACAACTCGAAGCCACCACCAACGACGGGGTCGCAAGGATCGCCTCTTCCACTCCAATCCGATAGATCTCGCACGACTCCACCAGGAGCACGGACCAGGAATTCATGGCGGTATGGGATTCTTTCATACGACTCTGGCATCCCCGGACAAACCATCACCAAAAGCAGTTTCGTCCCGACAGCACCTCTCCGGCTGTTGCCGAACGAGAGGTCCCGCGAGCCCAACCAGGACCCATTGAAACGAGCGCTGCCGCGGGACCATTGAGCCAGGGGATATTGGGAGGCCCAGGGCAATTTCCGCTCAAACAGGAGCGGTGGAACCAGAGGCCTGCGGGGTACCCGCGGCAGCGTCGATATACCTTCTCATGGGGAGTTCGGATCTAGGACTGACAACTTTGGGTAATTCCATCAGATCCCTGCTGAAATGAGACCTATATGGGGTACACCGCTGATCCCGGACGCCTCACTTCATCCTCACCCCGCGAGGTGGTTGAGCCTCTCCCGAGGGGTAGCAGTCGACGTCAGGAGGCTGTGGCTGAAGTTCCCAGTCTCCAGATCCCAGTTCCCAGCCCAACGCCATTCGCCTCGTCACCTCGTCGACTACCTCCCAGACGTAGCAGTCGACGTCAGGAGGCTGCGGATCATCCCTGCTTCTTCGCCGAATCTTCCCGGAACCGGGCAATGGCCTCGGTGCGGGTGGTCACGCCGAGTTTCTTCAGGATCCGCTTGTTGTGCACGTAGACCGTGTGCACGGACACCTGCAGGCGTTGGGCGATGTCCCCGCAGGACAATCCCTCCACGGTCAACGCAAGCACGCCCGTCTCCGCGCGGCTCAGGTTCTCGAAGACAGACGGGCGCGGGGGTCCTTGGATCCGCGAAAGGATAGCCTGATACGCGGCAGCCGAGAGCAAGGGTTCCCCGCGATGCGCCCGCTGGAGCGCCTGCGTCAGGTCCACGAGGCTCTCCGTCTTGACCCAATATCCACTCGCGCCGGCCTTCAAGGCCTCCAGCACGGTCGGTTCGTCGTCCGAACCTGTGAACGCCACCACCTGGGCGGCCTGACGTGACTCCACAAAGCGGCGGATCAGCCGTAACCCGGAGTCCCCTGGAATCGCCAAGTCCACCAGCGCGAAATCCAAAGGTGTCTTCGCCAGCTTGCGGAAGGCGGTCTTGGCATCGGTAAAAACCAGCGGCTTCGCAAACCCGGGCGTGGCCTCGATCACCAACTCCAGCAACCGAAGGAGATCCGCATCATCATCAATGATTGCGATGCGGATCAGCGGGGACGCCGCTGCCAAGGGCTCTGGCTTCGAAGACATCACGTTCCTGGTGTGACCAATGGAATTATTAACCGGAATCGAGTATCATGCGGCGTTGCCGAAATCAACTGGACGGATCCTCCAATGCGGGTTGCCGCCAACCGCGAGATCGCCAGGCCAAGTCCCATCCCAGGCAGGGGCTTGATCTGCACTCCACGGACGAATGGCTCGAAGATCGATTCCCGCTCCTCGACCGGAATTCCCGGGCCTCGATTGCTGATGTCGATCATCACCATCTCACCCACCTCCGTGCAACTGAGGCCAATCGGGCCCGTGCCATATTGCAACGCATTCCTGACGAGGGGCAGCAAGGCCGCCATCCCGAGGAATCCGGGCAGTTGCATCCGACTGCCAAAGGAGGCCGCCGACGGGAGCCGGCTTCGCTGGCCTTCGGGAACTTCCTGCATCACCAAGCCCAGCATCCGATCAAGCGTTGCATCTGCGGGATCCTTCGGATCGGGCGGGGGAAGGAGCGACAAGCGCAGGAACAGGAAGAGTTGATCGATGTCCCCTTTCAGGACACCGGTGCGACGCCGCAGGATCTCGAGCACCTCGCCCTGTGGGATGCCACCGCCCTCCGGGCTGAAACGTTTCAAACCCTGCAGGGCAAACTCGATCGTCGCCACATTGCCCCGAAGATCATGGGACCCGCGGCGCAGCCAATGCTCCAACGTCTTGGAATCCGGGATCGTCGCTTTTCCTGTGCTCATGAGAGATTTCTCGCGCCTGCTGGAATTTTGTCCGCCGACGCGGTCGGCATGCTCGCATACTTTCCGTCGAGAGCATCCCACGTGTCCGCTTTTGGACGATTTACCCAATAGGGTAGCCAACCCAAACACACCCCTCATTTCCCTGATGCCCCCTGCACCCAACAACAACCGCTGTTTGAAATCCATCACCAATCCCGTCAGTTTGCACCCATGCGCAGCGCGTCCGCCGTTCCCTCCCCGCACCCCCGTGCGGATGCTCGTGGCTGCCTTCACGCTCTGGGGACGCTCCTCGCCTTTCTTTCCCTTTCGTTTTCCGGATGTGACTGGCTCAACCGTCCTGCGGGCAACCCGCGCCGCGAAGGCAATTTCCAGGATGGCCTCCGTTGGGCGGACCAGGGCCGCTGGGACAACGCGCGGGAAAGTTACTACCGCGCCCTGGAAACCAACCCCCAGAACCTGCACGCACACCTCGCGCTGGGGGACCTCTACCGTTCCCGGCTCACCAACCAGGTTCTCGCCCTTTACCACTATCACCGGTTCCTCGAGCTCGGCCGCGCCCAGAACAACGGGGACTTCCGCGAACAATCCGCCACCGATGGCATCCGCAATGCCGAGGTTGAACTCGCCCGCGGCTACGCCGAGCGGATGTTCCGGGATCAGCAACAATACGAACTCGACAACCTCCGCCGCACCAATGCCGTCCTCCTCCAGCGCATCGACGTCCTGAACCATCACGTCGCCCTCCTCAGCCGGCAGGTGGCCTCCCAAACCAACCCCCTCATCGCCCCGCCGCCGGAACGTCCACGGTCGCTGCTTCCCGAGGGGCCGGCTCAACCCAACACCGCACCGCAGGCCAATCGAGCCATCCCCCAACCCAACGATCCGCGCCGCGTCGTACAAACCACCCCCACCACGCCGACGCAGCCGACACCCGCACGCACCCACCGGGTCGGCCAGGGCGAAACCCTCTCCACCATCGCCCGCCAATACCGGATTGGCGTTCCCGCCCTCCAGGCCGCCAATCCCTCGGTCGATGCGAGGCGCCTGAGACAGGGGCAGGTGCTGGTCATCCCGCCCCGCTGAAGCCCACGGCCCCCATGAAGCAGCACCTCGTCACCGCGGTGATCATTGCCTTCTGGGTCACCATGACCGCCCTGCTCTGGCGCGCGGAATCCGGTGATGGCAGCCACTTCGAATCGCAGGTTCCACTCCCGAGCGTCATCGATCGCATCCTCAACGCCGCCGACCCTTCCACCCTCCGCCTCAGCCGGCACGGAATAGCGCTCGGGCAACTCCGCTGGCTCCCTTCCGTCCGCGAGCTCCCGATCGACACGAACTCCGTCGCCCCCGAAGGCATGGTGGCTTCCGCCATCGGTTACCACATCGACCTCGACCTCACCCTGAGTGGCACGAAGCCGGAGGCCCGATGGTACTTCGTCAGCCAATTCGACCTGAACCTGAAGCACGAATGGGAAGAGGTCGTCCTGCGCCTCATCCAGCGCCCCACCACATGGGAGATCCGCTCCACGCGCGGCGACGACGCCATCCACCTGTCCATGGAGGAAGGTCGTGGTGAACCTTTCCGTCAGCGCTTTGCCTTCAGCGACCTCGCCCAGCTCACGGGTGCGATCACCCCGATCGCCCCGCTCCTCCCCACACTCCTGCCCAAGGAGTTCGCCAAGCCCAACGCCCTCGCCAATCTCACCAACCAAGCCCACCTCCCCGCCATCCGTTGGGACGCCACCGACAGCTCCCTCCGCGTCGGCCGCCATCGCATGCGCGCCTACCGCATCCGCGGGCGGCTCCTCGAGAACCTGGAGATCGTCATCTACGTCAGCCGCGCCGGCGAACTGCTTCGCGTCGAACTCCCCGACCACTACGTCCTGACCTCCGTCGCCAACGCCACCTCACACGAACCCCCCTCCAACCCGTAGCGATCCACGCCGTAGCCAACGTCGGGAGGCTGGGGAAGGATCTCGAAGTTCGACGTTTCAAGTCTTCAAGTTCAGAGCCGGATCCTCTGTAAGCCGGGCGTCCTCACCCGGCGCGTCTGCCTCGAGACCCGAACCTGAAAACATCGATATCCCCTCCCACTTGCCGATTGCATCACCGCCCGATTGCCGTCTGACATTCCCGCGGCTCCATCCGCGCCCGTGATATCCCCTCCGGTCATCCCTCCGACGCCCCTTCGAACGGCCCCCCGGACGCTTCGTCGCCCCGGGGCTTCCCTGCTCGCCGCGCTGGTCATGGCCCTTTCCCCTGTGCTCCACGCCCGCCAGGACTTCGACCTCGACCTCGATCTCGACCTGGATCCGGACGACGACCTCGTCGTCGATATCGAAGCCACCCTCCAGACCGCCGAGAAGTGGGCCCGCGAGAACCTCGACGGACGCGTTGCCGAAGCCATCGCCGGCCTCGCGGAACCATCCCCGGACCGCACCCGCAAGGCCATGGACGAACTCCAACGCGAGTTCGCCGGCGACTCCATCCTCGACATGGCCCGCGTCCGGCGCCTCGCGGAAACCGTGTTGCCCCTCCTCGAAGAGTACGAGGAAACCGCAGATCTGGCCCCGTGGCTGCGCACGCGTCTCGACTACTTCGACGTCGCTGACCTTCTGGCCCAGGAGGCACCCGCGCTTCCAACAGCCCCCACGCCTCCATCAGGCACCAACACGCCTCCGTCCTCCACCACGACCAACACCGCTGGCAACGTGACCGTCACCATCAACCCGGGCACCAACAACACCGCCCCAAAGCAGGTCACGCGTCCGTCCCCCAATCCCGCCGCCTCCCGACAGCGTGCAACCTGGCAAAAGCTCCTCTCCAAGCGCCCGCCGTCGCCGGCCGCCGAAGCCTTCGCACGCGAACTCAAACCGATCTTCCAGCAAGCCGGCGTGCCGCCCGAACTCGTCTGGCTCGCCGAAGTCGAATCCTCCTTCAACCCCGAGGCCACCAGCCCCGCCGGAGCCGTCGGCCTCTACCAACTGATGCCTGCCACCGCCCGCAGCCTCGGCCTTTCGACCACCCTTCCCGACGAACGCCGCCAACCCGCCAAGGCGGCCCGCGCCGCCGCCACCTACCTTGGCAAGCTCCACAAACGCTTCGGTGACTGGCGACTTGCCCTCGCCGCCTACAACGTCGGCGAAGGCCGCATCCGGCGTACCCTCGACCAGAAGAAGGCCACCACCTTCGACGCGATCTCCGAGTTCCTCCCGGCTGAAACCCAGATGTACGTGCCCAAGTTCGAGGCCGTCCTCAGACGTCGGGAAAACAAGGGTATCGATGAACTGAATTGATCCAACACCCCCTAGAAGGTGCTGGACCGCAGGCGGCAAAAGCAGATTGTAACCAAGGTTGGCTATGGAGGACACCAACCTGTCCACCTCGCCACCTGAAACCATGATGCCGCAATCCCACCCGTCTCCGCTCCATCGGCGTCTTGCCCGATCCACGGCTGTCCCCGCACTCGCTCTCGCCACCCTGTGGGCCGCCTCGGCCCGGGTGTCTGCGCAGTCCTCGTACATCCAGAATTTCAATTCCCAGACCGCGGGCAACACCGCCACAGGCTTCACCGAAGTCCGCCCGGTCAACGCCACCACCGGCGTGACCGGCCTCGGCGCGGTCATCATCAACCAGTCGCCGGGCGACAATGCGCTCAACCTGTACGACTACCTGAACGTCGACAGCGGCGGGAATGCGCGAGTGCAGCAGGACATCACCGCCTCGTCCCTGGCCATGGTCAGCCTCGATTTCCAGCGCAACGCCGACTTGACCATCAATACGAGCACCGCCAGCACTCAGGCGCTCTATGTTGCCTTCGGCCTCAATGGTCAGGGGATCGAAACCAGTGGCAACCGCCTGTTCGAAGTCCGCCTGTACAATAACGGCCGGTATCGCATCAATCGGGGCATTCAGGACGGCTTAGGGGGCCTCAGCAGCACGGGCCTCGATGCCGCCGGCACCTTCGAAGCCTCCGGCACCACCTTCGGCACCCACACCCTCCGCATCTACGCCCACTCCGGCCTCCCCGGTGACGCCGCCGTCGGCTATACGGGGCCCGATTCCGTCGCGCGCTTTCTTGATGCCAATTCCTTCTCGGTCTTCATCAATGGCACGTTCATCAACCCCACCACCGGAGCCACCGCCAGCGGCAACTTCGGAATGCTCCAGAGCGCGACTTACTCCACAGCTTCGGACATCGGCCGCTTCGGTCTGTTGACCGGTGGAGCCAGCTCCGTCACGGGCGTCGACTTCGTCGTCGACAACATCCTGGTGCTGACCCAGGTGCCGGAAGCTTCCACCGGTTGGGCCATCCTGCCGACCGGCCTCGCCCTCCTCGCCTGGCGCCGTCTGCGCAGCCGGTGATTCCGGCGATCTGCGCGTCAGCCAACGAAAAGAAAAAGCCGGCCATCAGGCCGGCTTTGCTTTTTCCAGACGCGACTCCTGTCGCGCCTTCCTCCCGACTCCGGATCACTTCGCCTCGTGGTCCGAAACCTTCACACCCTTCTTGTAGGTGTTGAACCCGAACTTCGACGGCGTGAACTCGCCGATCGTCGCCACGTCGGCCTTTTTCGGGACCTCGAGCCCGGTCAGATGGTAGCTGGCGTTCACGAACAACCGGCGCAGGTCCTCGCTCACCAGGTCCGAGGCTGCTCCGATTGTGGAACAGAAATACGTGCCCTTCTTGCCGCCGTTCACCGACACCTCACGGGTCCACACCAACGGCATGATCGCCTTCGTCAGGTTCGGACCATCCGTCGGGTTCATGCCCTTCAACACCTGGCCGTGCATCAACACCACGGCATCCGACGGGAAATCCGGGTTCACTCCGTACACATCCGTCGGGCCGAAGACATCCGTCACCGCATTCAGCACGGGATGCTTGCGGTTCTTGCCATCGATGATGCCTCGCGTCGCTTCGCCGCCGTGATTGCCATGGTGATACGTCCAGGTCTCACCCACCGTCATTCCACCGAAGCCACCGCCCTTCGCCGTCCAGCTGAACTTCGCGTACGGGCTCTGCTTGTTGCGCTCGTAGTTGAAGGCGTGCGTCGCCGTCCGCAGCACCATCATCGGCTTCCCGGACTCCATGTAGTCCACGAAGTGCTTCATGTCCGCATCCGGCAGTTCACGGAACCGGAACTGGTTGACGACGAGATCCGCCGTCGCCAACAGGTGCATGCCCGGAATGTTCGTCTGGTTGTTGGGATTGATCGTCCCGTCCGCCTCCTGGGTGAACAGCACCGTGCACTTGAAGCCATGGGTCTGGCTCAGGATCTTGCCCATCTGCGGCAACCCCTCTTCGGAACGATATTCCTCGTCGCCCGACAGCATCACGATGTGCTTGCCGTTGGCCTTGTCCGGCTTCGGCTCATACACGACCCACTGCCCCGCCTCGGCCAACACGGAAATCGTCAGCCCCATCAACGCTGCAATCATCGGCTTCATTCCGATGATCATGACCCATTCCCGGGGGCGTTTGAAGAGTTCAGTTTCAAGTTTGAAGCCCCCGTTTGAGAATTGGAACGGGGCGGCGATGTCCTCATCGCCCCGGGAATGGCTTTGGAACGGCGACGAGGACGTCGCCACCCCGTTCCATGCGGGGGCAGTGTCAAGATGCGCCCGAAGCCAGGGGCAACCGGCGAAAGGGGTGGAACCCCGGGGACCACACCACACCACGTCCTCGTGCCCTGAAAGGGCA
>JBIKWS010000286.1:0-5448 GCA_044356195.1 Cyanophyceae cyanobacterium | reverse complement strand
CCGACTTCCTGAATGAATCCACGCGCCAATGGTGGGGGCGCGAACAGGCAGCGCTCCAGAAGCTCGGCATCGCCGGTTTCTGGAACGACATGAATGAGCCGGCGAACTTCGCACGCCCCGACAAGACCCTCCCGCCGGATGCGGTCCACCGGACCGATCACGGCCAAGCACTCCACGCCGAGGTCCACAACCTCTACGGAATGCAGATGGCCCGGGCATCGCGTGACGGTGCGCTGGCAGAACAACCGGACCGGCGACCGTTCACCATCACCCGGGCCACCTATGCCGGAGGCCAACGGCACGCGATTGTGTGGACCGGCGACAATGCCTCCAACTGGGACCATCTCCGCGACTCGGTGCAGATGCTGCTGAATCTGGGACTGAGTGGCGTCGCCATCTGCGGCGCGGACGCCGGAGGGTTCCTCGACAACGCCACCCCGGAGTTGCTTGTCCGATGGCTACAACTCGCGGCCTTCACCCCCTTCTTCCGCAATCATTCGAACATCGGGACCGTACCCCAGGAACCCTGGGCCTTTGGTCCCCAGGTCGAAACCATCGCCCGACGGGTCATCGAGCAACGGTACCAGTTCCTCCAACTCTTCTACTCCCTCGTCGCCGAGGCAGCCCAGACCGGAGCCCCGGTCATGCGCCCGCTTCTCTGGCACTATCCAAACGATCCAATCGCTGTCGGACGGGGCGATCAATTCATGGTCGGCCGGGACCTCCTTGTCGCTCCGATCCTTGAGCAGGGCTCTGTGGCGCGCGCCGCGTATCTTCCCAACGAGACCTGGTACGACTTCTGGACCGACGAACGGCTCACCGGCGGACAGCATCACATCGCCGAGGCACCGCTCGAACACATCCCACTCTTCGTTCGTGGCGGTGCCATCCTTCCCATCATCCCGCACGCTTCGGACACCGACGCTCAGGATCTCTCCATCGTCACCCTGAACGTCTGGCCAGGCCTCAATGAGGGATTCACCTGGTATGAAGACGACGGCGAAACACAGGCCCACGAACGCGGCCAGTGGCACCGCCGATGTTTCCGCCTCTCCCGCCAACTTCGCCAATTAATCCTCGAAGTCGGCCCCGCCACGGGTGACTACCCCTCCGAGGTGCGCACCTGGCGCATCGTGCTCCATGACGTCCACCGCAGCGCCCACGTGCGGATCGGCGGGGTCGAACAAGACGTCCTGCGCGTCCCCGACGCGCGGATGCTCGTACTCGAAGTGGCCTGCACCAACGAGGGGCTGGAGATCGAGTTCACCGGGGGATGACGGGTCCGACCGTCCGCTCCAGATCTCAGACCAGGCCCGTGATCAGTTCCCGCGGATCTTTCCAGGCGAGTCCGTGGGCATCCGCCACCGGCTTGAAGGTGACATGTCCCCCCATGACGTTGATGCCACCAATCAGCGCCGGATGCCGACGGCACGCCTCGGCCAATCCATAATCCGCCAACTCCTGGAGGTAGCGGAAGGTGGCATTGGTCAACGCCTGTGTCGCCGTCCGGGCAAAGGCCCCGGGCATGTTTGCCACGCAGTAGTGTGTGACGCCTTCCTCGACGAACACCGGATCCTGGTGCGTCGTGGGACGTGACGTTTCACAGCAGCCGCCCTGATCGATGGCGATGTCGACAAGAACGCTTCCGGGCCGCATGCGCCGCAGCATCTCGCGTGTCACCAAGCGAGGTGCCTTGGCCCCGGGAACAAGAACCGCGCAGATCAGGAGATCCACCTCCGGCAACAACTCCACGAGGTGCGCCTCGTTCGAATAGAGCGTGTGCGCGGTGTGCAGGGTGATGTCGAGAAACCGCATGCGCTCGATGTCCACCTCGAGGATGGTCACATCCGCTCCCAGGCCCGTGGCCATCCGCGCGGCATTCACCCCGGAAACGCCTCCGCCCAGAACCACCACCTTTCCCGGGAGCACGCCGGGCACCCCGCCCAACAGCACGCCCGAACCGCCATTGTGCTTCGCCAGGAAATAGCCGCCCACCAGCACACTCATCCTGCCCGCGATCTCGCTCATCGGCTCGAGCAGCGGCAGCCGACGATTCACCTCCACCGTCTCGTAGGCGATGCAGGTGGCCCCCGAACGGCACAGGGCGTCGGTGAGCCCAGCGCTGGCCGCCAGATGGAGATAAGTGAAGATCATCTGGCCCGGTCGCAGTAGCGGATACTCCGCCGGCAGCGGTTCCTTGACCTTCACGATCAGGTCAGCCTCCGCGAATACGGCCGCGTGTTCATCCACGAGGACGGCTCCGGCCGTGGTGTAATCCGTATCGGGAAACCCCGCGCCCACCCCAGCCCCGCGTTCAACCAACACCCGGTGCCCCCGCTTCACCATCTGATACGCCGCTGAGGGAAGGAGTGCCACCCGGTGCTCCTGCTGCTTGATCTCTCTCGGAACGCCAATCGTCATGGAAGTCCTGTGCTGTTGTTTTCCGCGCCCTGAACCTGCCCGCCGCCCTCCTCCGCCGCAACCACCCAGCCATCCCCCAATCCAGTCACACCCTTGACGCCCCTCCCGCCGTCGTCGATTCCTCCAGCACCCCATGCCAGCCAACGACCGCATCCTCGACCTCCACGAGGCCGATCGCCCCCGCGAACGCCTCGCCAACCGTGGTCCCGACGCCCTCAGGAACGCCGAACTCCTCGCCATCCTGCTGCGCACCGGGATCCGCGGAGCGTCGGCCGTGACGGTGGCGGAGGATCTGCTTCAGCGTTTCGGAAGCCTTGAAGCCCTCGCGCGCTCCCCGTGGCAACAGCTTTGCGGGCGCGGCGTTGGCAAGGACAAGGCCATCGCCCTCAAGGCCGCGTTCACCCTGGCCCGCAGGCTTTCCGAGGAAGCCCGCCAGGAATCACCCGTCCTCGACCATCCCGAAGCCGTCGCCGCCATCCTCCGGGACGACGCCATCGCGGCCCCTGTCGAACGTCTTCAGGTTCTCCTGCTCAACACACGCCGCCGACTTCTCCGGGTGGACACCGTTGCTGAAGGCCTCCTCGACCAGATCCTCGTCCATGCCCGCGAGGTCTTCCGCCCAGCGATTTCCGCAGGAGCCCACGCCATCATCCTCGCCCATAACCACCCCAGCGGCGACCCCTCGCCCTCCGAGGCCGATATCCGCGTCACCCGCGACCTGATCCGCGCCGGGCATCTCCTCAAGATCGAAGTCCTCGACCACCTGATCCTCGGTCGCCGCAGCCAGGACCGCCCCCGCGACTTCGTCTCCCTTCGCGAACTGGGCTACTTCCAAGTGTGAACCGAGCACCCATTTTGCGACTGGGAGCCGAGTCCGCTCCCAGCCAAACTGGCCCGGTGCAGCGCCTGGGACGAAACACCGACGGGTATCACGGAGAGACAATCGACATCACGGGAGTGCTGGTGGAATTCCGCGAACTCGCGGCGCTCCGTGGATTCAGCCTCCGCGAACTTCCCGTCAACAATGGGTGCTGCCTTCTGACCGCACACCGTCCCGCAACCGCAGGCACGGTGGAACCCCGCCGACTCTACCTCTCCGCCGGTATCCATGGCGACGAACCCGCGGGTCCCCTCGCCTGCATCCAACTGCTGCGGGAGAACGCCCTGCCTCCGGACGCCGACCTCTGGATCTGTCCCTGCCTGAACCCCCGTGGGTTCCCCATCAATAGCCGGACCACCCCGGAAGGCGTTGACCTGAACCGCGACTACAATCACGAACTCTCGCACGAAGTCCGATGCCACATCCACTGGCTTCAGGAGCTTCCACGGTTCGACCTCACCCTGCTCCTTCACGAGGACTGGGAGTCCAACGGATTCTACCTGTACGAACTCAACCCGGATCGACTGGAGCCCACCACTCTCGCTGCGGAAATCATCCGCGAAGTTTCGGAGGTCTGCCCGATCGAGACCGCCTTGATGATCGATGGTCGTGCCTCCAACGGGGCCGGCGTCATCCATCCACCAACCGATCCGGCGTCACGTCCCGATTGGCCGGAGGCGTTCTGGCTCTTCCAGTACCGCAGTCGCCGGAACTTCACCGTGGAGGCCCCCTCCGATTTCCCGCTGGAGGTGCGGGTCCAAGCCTTGGTCCGGGCGGTCCACACGGCTTTCCGCGGAGCACAGCGTGCTTCAACCCAAGCTCCACCCCCGGCGTGAACCCCACCGACGGACCCATCATCCTGTTCGACGGCGTCTGCCACCTGTGCAGCGCCACCGTCCGGTTCGTGATCCGGCGTGACCCGCAGGCACGCTGCCGCTTCCTCCCCATCCAGTCCGAGCGCGGACGTGAACTCTACCGGGCCAATGGCCTGGATCCGGAGCACCCGGACACCCTGCTTGTGCTCGCCCACGGAAAGGCGCTGAAGCGATCCGACGCCGCCATAGCCATCGGGCGCGAATTGGGATTTCCGTGGTCGCTCGCGACTGTCGGCCTTGTCCTGCCGCGCAAACTCCGCGACGCACTCTACGACTTCATCGCCCTCCGGCGATACCGCTGGTTCGGGAAGGACGAATCCTGCCTGATGCCGACACCCGAGATTCGTTCCCGCTTTGCGGAATGAAGACGTGGCGTCGGCAACCCTCCGACGCCACACCGTCCAAGCCTCCCGACACCTCCCTCAGGCGCGCAGCTTGATGAGCAGGTCCTTGCTTTCGACCGTCTCGCCCAGGCCCACATGCACGGCATCCACGACGCCGTCCACCGGTGAGGTGACGGTGGTCTGCATCTTCATGGCTTCCATCATCAGCAACTTGTCCCCCTTGGAGATCTTCTGTCCGACGGTTACCGCAATCGCCGCCACCAACCCCGGAATGGGCGCACCCACCTGCGTGGGATCGGCGATGTCCGCCTTGGGCCGTGTCTTGGTCTGCGGCGCGACCTTGCGATCGTTGATGTTGGCTTCGCGGCTGATGCCGTTCAGCTCATAGGTGACCGTCCGCCGACCATCCTTGTCCGGTTCGCTGACGTTGATGAGTTTGATGATCAGCGTCTTTCCCTCCTGGATGTGAACGCTGATCTCCTCTCCCCGGCGCAGACCGTAGAAAAAGGCCGATGTCGGCAACGCCGAGACGTCCCCGTACTCCCGAAGGTGCTTCGAGAAGTCGGCGAACACCTGCGGGTACATCAGGTGCGAGAACAGGTCATCATCGGTGACCGGGCGCTTCAGCTTGCCTGAGATCTCCTCGCGCAACTTGGCAAAGTCCGCGGGCTCCGCCGCGGCACCCGGCACAACACCCCGTTGGTAATTGAGACGTGCCTCCGCAAACCGCTTCTCGCCCAGCACGACACGCGATACTCCCTCCGGCCAACCTCCCTCGGGCCATCCGAGTCCACCCGAAAGCATGTCCACAACCGATTCCGGAAACGGCGTGACGCCAGGCTCCAGGTTGAGGACATCCGCCGGCTTGATGCCGCGGCTGAAAAGGAAGAGGGCCATGTCACCGACCACCTTCGAGGAAGGCGTAACC
>JBIKWS010000285.1:0-5452 GCA_044356195.1 Cyanophyceae cyanobacterium | reverse complement strand
ATCAGGGTGATTTCGCCGCCGAGCTTCGGATAGCGCTCCGCGATGAGCCCGGTGTTCTCGGTCCAGGGCACGACCTCATCCGCATCGCCGAAGACATGGAGGAGCGGGATGCGCGCTGCGGCGAGCGGGGCGAGGCGGTCGACGGGATTGTTCGTGAAGGCGAGGGCTTCCGCCTCGGACTTGAATCCGTAGGAGCTGAGGACGAGCTGCCAGTCGCGTTTGCTGCCGGGACCCGTGCCGCGCCCTCCGGGCCAGCTCTTGAAGTCGCACACGGGCGCGTCGCCGTAGAGGCAGGCAACCTTGTCGGGATGCGCGATGGCCCAGTTGTAGATGTACAGTCCGCCGCGGCTGAGGCCGACCAACCCGGGTCGCTTGGCGAGGTCGTGGCGCGTCGTCAGCAGCGTGTGCAGTGATTCCCAGTGGGCGACGGCCTTCGGACTTCCGAGCATGTCGGGGACGGAGAGGTAGACGATATGGAACCCGAGCCCGAGAAGCGCGATGTCCGGTTCCGGGCGATGCCCGAAGAATTCGCCATGCCAGACCCATGGATTCCCCGGAGCCGGGGTGCGGGGCACGACCACGGTGGCCGTACGGCCGTCGACGGTCAGTTCGACCTTCGGGAAGCCGTGCCACTGTTGGGTCGTGGCGGGCCATGCATCCGCGGCCGAGGCCCGAAGGACTGCCAACAGGAGAAGGGCCAGAAATGGAAAGACGCGCAGGAGGCGCGCCGGACGGCGTGTCATGCCCCGGGCCTAGCGGTGGCGGAGACCGGAGTCAAAGCAACTCTCGTTTCAACGAGGTGCCATTCTCAAGGACCCGGTGGAGCGCGGCCATCAACCCTTCGCCATTCGCCGGCTTGGCCAGCAACTCCCCGACACCGTGGTCCCGGGCCGCTTCCCGCAGATCATCGGAGATCAGACCTGACATCAGGATGACCGGCAGGCCGGGACGGAGCCGGCGGGCCTCCCGGATGACGTCGATGCCCGATGCACCGGGGAGGTTGAGGTCGGTGATGAGTCCATCGACCGCATCGGGGTCCTCCCGCAGGAAGTCCAGGGCGCGGGCCGGGCTGGTGAAGCCGGTGACCTTGAACCCCTGCCGCTCGAGGAGTCGGGACTGATACCGGACAAGGACCTCCTCATCATCCAGCATGAGGAGGTGTCGACCGGCACCGGAGATCGGAGGCACGGACGCGGTCGGTGTGGGGTGGGCCTCCGGAAGCTCCGTGGTGATGGGCAGGAACACCTCGAAGCATGCCCCCTGATTGGGCTGGCTGGTGACGCGGATGGCGCCCTGGTGGCTGGTGACAATGCCGTGAACCACGGGGAGTCCAAGGCCGGTTCCCTTGCCGACCCCCTTGGTGGTGAAGAAGGGATCGAAGATCCGGCCCAGCGTGGCGGCATCCATTCCGATCCCTTCGTCGCGGACGGTCAGGAGAAGGTGGCGTCCCGGGGAGAGACCGGGGATCCGGGAAGCTTCATTGGGTTCCACCGAAACGGAATCGAGGGAGACTTGGATGGTCCCGATCAGGCCTTCCATGGCCTGGCAGGCGTTGATGCCCAGATTCATCACGATCTGATGGATCTGGGAAGCGTTGGTCAGGACCGGTCCCGCGCTGGGATCAATGCGGGTGACAATGCGGACGTCCTTCGGGAGCGATGGCCGGAGCAGGTGCACGGCTTCCTCGACGACGGGTTGGATGAGGAGGGGACGTTTTTCAACACGGTCACCGCGGCCGAAGGCGAGGATCATCTGGACCAGATGCCGCGCGCGGAGGCCGGCCTTCTGGATTTCATCCAGGCTTTCGTAGGCAGGGTGATTCCAGTCCACATCCTTGAGGGCAAGATCCGCGTTCCCGAGGATCGCACCGATGATGTTGTTGAAGTCGTGGGCAATGCCGCCCGCCAGGGTGCCGATGGATTCCAGCCGCTGAGCATGGTGAAGATCGGTTTCGAGGCGGTGCTTCTGCTCCTCGATCTGCTTCTGGGCGGTGATGTCGACCAGGATGCCGCGCAGGAGCTGTGGCTTGCCCGACTCCATGAGCACCGTGACGTAGTCACGGATGTGCAGGATGCGGCCGTCTGCGGCGAACATGCGGTAGTCGAAGACGTGACTCCGACCGGCGAGGGACTCAACCGCGCAGAATGCGATGGCGGCATCCCGGTCTTCGGGGTGCATGTGCTGCTGCCAGAAGTCCGGCTGGAGCCACTCGTTGACGGGGTATCCCAGCATCCGTTGGGCGGCGGAACTGACAAACAGGAATTGCGAGGTCTGCGGATCGGCCTCCCAGACGACGCCATCAACGGAGGAAACCAGGGATTCGTAGCGCTCCTGGGAATTCCGGAGTTCGCGCTCGGCCTCATGACGTGTCAGGCAGATGGCGATGGTCTGCGTTGCGAGCCGGATGAGGCGCTGATGGGATTCGGTAGGCAGGCCGGGGCTGCGGAAGTAGATGGCGAAAGTGCCATCGACACGTCCACAGCGGTTGAGGATCGGGGTCGACCAGCAGGCGCGCAGGCCATGCTTCAGGGCGAGGTGTTTGAAGTCCGCCCACAGCGGGTCTGTATCAATGTCGGCAACCAGGACCGGTTCGCCGCGGAACGCGGCTGTGCCGCAGGAACCGACCTTCGGCCCGATGCGGACGCCATCGATGGCCTGTGTGTACTCGTCCGGCAGGCTGGGGCCGGCCGCATGACGCAGATGTTCCCCGTCCGCACCCATCAGCAGGACGGAACAGATCATTTCCGGCGAGTGTTCCTCCAGCAGGCGCATGAGCGCATCGAGGGTTTCGTGCACGGGCCGCCCCTGGGCGATCATTTCGAGCACCCGCCGTTGCCCATCACTGAGCGCTTCGGCCCGGAGTTGTTCCGTGATGTCACGGTCAATGGACAACACCATCCCCGGACCCAGCACGGGGATCATCTTTGCCGTGACGTCGACCGGGAATCGCGATCCGTCCGGCCGGATGTGCCCCCCTCGGAACGAAACGAGTTCACCCCGGTTGAGCTGGTCGATCCGACCCCGGCAGTGGGTGGCCGTTTCCGGGTCGTCGAGGGCGGTGATCGACAGGCCCACGAGTTTCTCAGCGGGTAGGCCGTGCATGGTGCCTGCGGCCGTGTTGGCGTACACGATGCGCGCCGGGACTTCGGGGTCCGCGATGTTCAGCAGGAAAAGGCTGTCCGGAGTCTGGTCCGCGATCGCGCGGAACAACGCCTCGCGCTTCTCCAGTTGCATCTGGGCATTCTTCTGTTCGGTGATGTCCTGGGCTGCCCCGATGATCCGCACCAGCCGACCGGTGGCGTCGAATTCCGGCTCCCCCTGTACGTGGAGCCAGCGTGTCCGCCCTCCTGCCAGCTGGATCTGGTAGTCGACGTTGTAAAGGCGGCCATTCAAGGCGGCCTTCCAAGCCCGGGTGATGCGCTTGCTCTCCTCGGGCACGACCTGGGCAAGAAGCTCGCGGCTGGTGTACTTGCGGTGCGTCAATTCGCACAGGGCTGCGGTCACATCGGAACCCTGGAAGGAGTCCGTCGCCACCTCGTATTCCCAATGCCCGACGCGGGCAATCGTCTGCGCGCGCCGCAGGGCGTCCTCGCTCCGACGGAGGGCGAGCTCGATCCGCTTCCGGGCAGTGATGTCCTGGGTCACCCCGGCCACCCAGCGCGGCCGGCCTTGATCATCACACTCCGCCTCGGCGCGGGCATGCGTCCAACGGACCTCGCCCTGAACCAGGAGGCGATACTCGATGTCATGCGTTCCGCCCGTCAGCATGCGCGCCCAGTCCTCGCGGACCCTCGGGATGTCCTCGGGGTGGATCAGGGCAACAAAGTCCTCCATCGTGATGGAGGTGGAGGAGGCCCCGCAGATGCGTCGGGCTTCCTCGGTGGCGTCGAAGACACGCAGCTGCAGGTCGTAGCTCCAGGTGCCGATCTGGCCGATGTTCTGGGCGCGCACGAGCGCCCGTGCCTGTCTCTCGCGATCGGTGACATCCCGGATGATGGCCAGAACACAGCCTTCTCCTTTCAGTTCGATCCTTTCGGCCGAAACCAGGCAATGACGCCAGCGGCCGTTGCACGATCGCAGCTCGAAGGGAACGTTGGAAATCGACCCCTTGGAACGGATGTCGGCAAGGGCGCGTGCGCGTGCCTTGACGTCCCGCCACAGGCTGAGATCCAAGGTCGTCTTGCCCAGGATGTCTTCCCGCGCATACCCGGTCATCGATCCAAAGGCGGGATTGGCGTCGAGGATGGACCCGTCGCTCGCCCGGGAAATGACGATGGGATCCGGGCTGGCACGGAAGATCCGGCTGAAGCGTTCCTCGGACTCCTTCAAGGCGGACTGCTTGTCGAGCCTCGCCTGCAACGACTGCGTCCGGCGGGTGACCTCGTGGCGGAGTGTCAGCCGCCAGATGGACAAACCGCCCACCAGGAAGGTGGCGAGCCCGAAGGCCTGCCAGAAGCGCACGGGCGTCCAGAACAGGGGACCGTCGATCAGCTCCACGTCAGACGCCCAGCGGACGGCGAGATGGATGCCCGCGACCTCGCCCTGGGGGTTGATGCGGCGGCTCAGCACACCCGTCACTTCGACCAGGCTCTGCGGCTCGATGCGTGCGAGGGTCTCGTTCCGGGCGTTGGGGCCGAGATCGACGATGAGCCGGAGGTCACTGTCCTTCGGTCGCAACACCCATTCCCAACCTTCCAGAGTGGTCGTGTCCTCCAACCGCGCACGCATGCGGACCAGCTTCATCGCATGGGTGGTTTCCATGGCCTCCTCCGCCGTGATGAGTGGGGCGATGGGTTCGTCGGCGGTGCCCATCGGGGTCGCCGACACCAGCTTCACCACGGGCAGGTGGAACTGGAGGGAAACGGTTCCTTGGACCTCCACCAGGGATCCCGGTTGCACTCCTTCGGGCGTACCGCCCAGGACGCGGACACCGGATGCCCCCTGCTGCACGAAGAAGCTCCCGTCGCGAAGGATTGCCGTCACGACACCCTGGACCCGGACAGGGGTCTTTTCACCCCAGGTGCGTCCATCGGCGACCAGGTCCTGGATCGTGACCAGAGGTTCCGGCGGTGGGACCGCCTGCTGCGCGAGCACGCCCAGCGAGAGTGTCAATGACACCCCTCCCGCCAGAAGATGCCTTCGGCAAAGCCGATCCAGTACGTCCATCCACCGTCCGGCGGCACCCCAGATGCCCGTCCGAACCGGTATCCCCCGCGTGGTTCGTGAAGCCATTCGTCCCTGCCTTTCGACAGGTTTCGCGGACCGGTCTTTCCCCCGAAGCCCCGATTCCTCCGGATCCGTCCAACCCTGTCGCACCCTAGGAACACCCGAGGCACGGAGGGAAGCCCGAATCCGGGCTCGAGGGGCGCTTCTCGCGACTGCCCCGCACGGAACGGGGTGGCGACGTCCTCGTCGCCGTTCCGAAGCCTTTCCCAGGGCGATGAGGACATCG
>JBIKWS010000283.1:0-5489 GCA_044356195.1 Cyanophyceae cyanobacterium | reverse complement strand
AAGTCGGAAAAGATGTGTATAAGGCTCAGGGCTGACGCCGTGGGCTATCGTCTGTCGGTGCTCCGCACCTGAACGGGACGGGGGATCGGGCTGGCAGGCCGGAGTCTCAGCCGACAGCGGCCGGTCGAAGGCGGGGAAAGGTTCACGCGGAGACGCGGAGACGCGGAGGATGGACATTTAGATGCGGACCGGGGCTCTCCCCGTTGGGTGAAGGGATGCGGTCTTGTGAACATTCTTGGCCGGTCTCTCTCCGCGGCTCCGTGTGAGAACATCAATGCATGGAGACCGCTCAGGCCTTGGCGAGCAGGCGTTGCCAGCGTTTGAGCTGGGCCTTGACCTGTGCTGTGCCAGGGGCGCCGGTGATGGCGCGCCGTTGCATGGCTTTCTTCAGGTCGAAGACGTCCATGACGTCGCGTTCGAAGGTCCGGTCGACGCCCTGGTACTCGGCGAGCGTGAGTTGGTTGAGCGGTTTGCCCCACTTCTCGGCGAGGGCCACGACGGATCCGACAACGTGGTGGGCCTGCCGGAAGGGCATGCCCTTGCGGACGAGGTAATCGGCGAGGTCGGTGGCCAACAGGAGGGAATCGGCGGCGGCGGCAGCGCAGGACTCGGGAACGGCGCGGGTGTTGTCGAGCATCGCGCCCATGAGCCGGACACAGGCCCGGACGGTGTCGGCGGTATCGAACACGCGTTCCTTGTCCTCCTGGAGATCGCGGTTGTAGGTCATCGGAAGCCCCTTCAGGAGCGTCAAGAGGGACATCAGGTTGCCGACGACGCGGCCGGTCTTGCCGCGGGTGAGTTCGGCGACGTCGGGATTCTTCTTCTGCGGCATCAGCGACGAACCGGTGGTGTAGGCGTCGGCAATGCGGATGAAGCCGAACTCGGTGCTGACCCACAGGATGACATCCTCGGCGAGGCGGCTGAGGTGGACGGCGAGCAGGGCGGACGCGGCGGCGAACTCGACGAGGAAGTCGCGGTCGCTGACGCCGTCCATGGAGTTCTGGGTGACCCGTGGGCGGCCCTTGGCGTCGACGAAGCCGAGCAGCGTGGCGACGCGTTCGCGGTCGAGGGGCAGCGTGGAACCGGCGATGGCCCCGGAACCCAACGGGCAGACGTTGGCGCGTTCGCGGGCATCCAGAAGGCGGCCGAGATCGCGATCGAGCATCTCGACGTAGGCGAGGAGATGGTGGGCGAACCACACAGGTTGCGCACGCTGCAGATGGGTGTAGCCGGGGATGATCACCTCGGGATGGCGGGCACCCAAGCCGACGAGGGCCTTCTGGAGGCCGCGGACGTCGGCGGCGAGGGTGTCGATCTCATCGCGGAGCCAGAGGCGGATGTCGACGGCGACCTGGTCGTTCCGGGATCGGGCCGTGTGGAGGCGCGCTCCGGCCGGCACGCGGCGGGTGAGTTCGGCCTCGATGTTCATGTGGACGTCTTCGAGCTCCATCTTCCAGGCGAACGTCCCGGACTCGATCTCGCGCCCGATCTCGTCGAGGCCGGCCTTGATGGCCTTGAGCTCGGCGGCGGAGAGGATGCCGATCTCGCGGAGCATGGTGGCATGCGCGATGGATCCGCGGATGTCGTGACGCCAGAGGCGCCAGTCGAAGGAAATGGACTCGGAAAAGGCGGCGACTTCGGCGGCAGGGCCGCTGCCGAACCGACCGGAACGGGAGACAGGTGACGAACTCATCGTGACGGGGGTTAGTGTGCGGGTGGCGGGCAGGGAAGGGAAGATTCCAAAAAATGCATGGCAGGGGCGTGGGCGGTCCGGTAGGGTCGACGGCCCGGTTGCGATCCTGTGACCGGAATGTCTACAAATCGTATCATGGATTCATTGGCCACCATCGTTCTCAAGCCCGGCGAAGCCGACCGTCTCATTGCGGGTCATCCCTGGCTCTATGAGGGCTCCATCCTCCGCATGATCCAGACCCCGAACGACGGCGACGTCGTCCAGGTGAAGGATCACCGGCAGCGGTTCATCGGGTTGGGTTTCTACAACAGCCGTTCGCGGATCCGGGTCCGCGTGCTGACGCACGAGCGCGAGGAACTGGACCGCAGCTTCTTCGTTCGCCGCATCAAGGCGGCACTCCAGCATCGTCGGCGTCATCTTTCGGGCGCCACCTCGTTCCGCTTGATCAACTCCGAGGCGGACCTGCTCTCGGGTCTGATCGTCGACATGTACGAGGACGTACTGGTGGTCCAGACGTCGTCGCTGGGCATGGACCAGCGGAAGAACCAGATCGTCTCGGTGCTTCAGGAACTGCTTTCGCCGAAGGCGATCCTTGAGCGGAACGACATGGCGTCGCGCCGCTTTGAAGGCCTGGAAGAAGCGCAGGGCGTGCTGGCGGGAACGGCGCCGGAATCGCTGACCGCGCGGCTCAACGGCCTGCGCTTTCAACTCCCGAGTGCCGGTGGACACAAGACCGGGATGTACCTGGACCAGCAGGACAACTACGAGGCCGTGAGCCGGTGGGCGAAGGACGGAAACGTCCTCGACTGCTTCAGCTTCCTGGGCGGGTTTGCGCTGCACGCCGCGCGGGCGGGCGCGAAGTCCGTGCTGGGCATCGATCAATCGGCGGAAGCGATCGCGGCAGCGACGGCCAACGCCGCGGCCAACGGACTCGCGGCGAAGATCCAGTTCGAGCAGGGCAACGTGTTCGACTGGCTCAAGGGGCAGACGACCGTGGCCCCCAGCGAGAAGGTGGTGCCCAAGTTCGATCTCATCATCCTGGATCCGCCCTCGTTCACCCGCAGCCGTGCGGCGGTGGGCGATGCCTTGCGCGGGTACAAGGAGATCCATTTGCGCGGACTCAAGCTGCTGCGTCCCGGCGGCGTGCTGGCGACCTTCTGCTGTTCGCATCACGTCGATGCCCGTCTGTTCGAGGACGTCATCCTGTCGGCGGCGTTTGACTGCCGGCGCGTGCTGCGTCGCATCACGAGCTACTCGCAGTCGCCGGATCATCCGGTGCTGCCGTCGATTCCCGAGACCGAGTACCTCAAGGGCTACGCCTACGAGATCGTGAGCTGAACCGTCACCCAGCAGAGGAGATCTCGCGCAGAGGCGCAGGGACGCAGAGGACAGAGGGTGCGGTTGGGTGGAATCGGAAATGACTCTCCGCCTCTGCGTCTCAGCCGTATCCATGCAGTAAATGTCTCACGCGGAGCCGCGGAGAGCGCAGAGAGAGAGAGGGGCGATCCCAAGCATTCCAACGTCGGCAACCATTCACCAAACGGTGACTCGCCGAACCTACGTCCCAGAGGTCCATTCTCCGCGACCTCCGCGGCTCCGCGTGAACCAATTCCCGTTTTCAACCGCATGGAGACGTCTCAGCGCGAGAACAGGTTTGAGGTCTCTGGAGCTGAAACGGGAGGAGATCTCGCGCAGAGGCGCAGGGACGCAGAGGAGAGAGGGTGTGGTTGGGTGGAATCGGAAATGAGGCCCAACCTCAGCGCCTCAGCGCCTCAGCGCGAGAACAGGTTTGAGGTCTCTGGAGCTGAAACGGGAACAGATCTCGCGCAGAGGCGCAGGGACGCAGAGAAGAGAGGGTGTGGTTGGGTGGAATCAGAAGTGAGTCTCCGCCTCAGCGCCTCAGCGTCTCAGCGCGAGAACAGGTTTGCGGTTTCTGGAGCTGAAACGGGAACAGGTCTCGCGCAGAGGCGCAGGGACGCAGAGGAGAGAGGGTGTGGTTGGGTGGAATCAGAAGTGAATCTCCGCCTCTGCGCCTCAGCGTCTCAGCGCGAGAACAGGCTTGGGGTTTCTGGAGCTGAAACGGGAACAGATCTCGCGCAGAGGCGCAGGGACGCAGAGAGAGACTGGAAAATCGGAGTATGGGCACCCGCGAAGGGGCTCACCGCATGGTGACTCGATGAAGGTGATTGAAAGTCCCCTCCTTTCTGCGTCCCTGCGCGAGTCATTCACCGTCACCCAAGTGCCTGGACGCAGCTCACCGTCGTTCCCATCGACGGAATCCCGGGGACTCAACGGTCTCCAGCTTTCCGTGGATGGAACGGACGGTGTGAAACTCCGCGCCGAAGGGCGCGCAGATGCGGGAGGCCTTGGCGGGACCGGCAACGGAGAGCGCCGTGGACAGGGCGTCGGTCGTGATGCCGTTGGGACCGATGACGGTCACGAGGCTGTGGTCGGTCAGGCCAAGTCCCGTGCGGGGATCCACGATGTGGGAGTAGCGCACGCCGTTGATCTCGACGTGCTGGAAAATGTCTCCGGAGGTGCAGAGGCTGGCGTCGCGCAGCAGGACAGATCGGGACGGTGGCGCGCCCGGGACATCCAGCGGTGCGACTTCAATCTTCCATCCCCTTTCGCCCGGCGGCGGGGCGGTCACGACGATGTCGCCGGCACCGGCGACCATGGAGGAGCGGATGCCGTGTTCGCGCAGGACGCGCGTGGCTTCGTCGAGGGCATAGCCCTTGGCGATACCACCGGCGTCGAGCCGCATTCCCGGGCGGAGCAATCGGGCCGTACGGCCCTTGCTGAGTTCGATGGACCTCCAGTCGGTCGCGGCGATCGCGGCCAACCGCTTTCCGTCGTCGGGCAGTTCCCGCTGACGACGCGTCCGGCGCCAAAGTTGGGTCATTGGACCGACGGAGAGATCAAAGGCACCCTCTGAAGCGCGACTGACGTCCGTGGCCACTTCCAGGACGCGCGCCAGCTCCGGTGAGATCGGGACGGCGTTCGTGTGCGGTGAGGTGGCCCCGAGCCGGCTGAGTTCCGAGTCGGGGTCGTAGTCGCTGAGGATGCGGTTCAGTTCGGCGATGCGTTGCCAGGCGGCCTGGGCGGCGTTCGTCGCCTGAACGGGGTCGCGGCTGTAGAGGACGATCCGGAACGGGATCGCCATGTGGACGGCCGAGAACTCGTGACGCGCCAGCGGTGGCGTTGGCTTACCGGCGCAACCGGCGAGAAGTCCGAGCACCAGCAAGCTGGCGAGGCAGAGGAACGGGCGCAGGGAGGACAATCGTGGCCCTACCTGACACTGCCCCGTGTGGGAATGGTTTCGGGGTGGCGATGTCCTCATCGCCTTGGGAACGGCTTGGGAACGGCGACGAGGACGTCGCCACCCCGTTCCGTGCGGGGGCAGTGTCACGATGCGGCCGGACATCCGGCGGGTCAGGCAATCGCAGCCACGATGGCATCGCCCATCTCGCGGGTTCCCACGCGTCGCGCGGTAGGGTCGGCGGGATTGAAGATGTCGCCGGTGCGGAGGCCCTGATCGATGGCGGCGGAGACCGCGCGATCGATGGTCGCGGCGGCGTCGGCGAGGCCGAAGCTGTAGCGGAGCATCAACGCCACGGACAGGATCTGCGCGATGGGGTTGGCGAGATTCTTCCCGGCGATGTCGGGGGCGGTGCCGCCGGCGGGTTCGTAGAAGCCGAACGTCTGCTGGGCGGAGGTGGCTCCGAGGCTGGCCGAGGGCAGCATGCCGAGGGACCCGGCGAGCGCGGCGGCCTCATCGCTGAGGATGTCGCCGAAC
>JBIKWS010000284.1:0-5489 GCA_044356195.1 Cyanophyceae cyanobacterium | reverse complement strand
CCTCTTTGGCAGCAAAGGCTTCACCTTCGAGAAGCCGTTCCTGAATACCCTCGCCACCGGATACGGCGCGCCGCTGGAACCCATCGACTTCGCCAAATCCGACGCCGCAACCCGGCACATCAACGGCTGGGTCGAACAACAAACCAAGGATCGCATCCGCGACCTGATCCCACCGGGCCTGTTGAACGCCGACACCCGTCTGGTGCTCGCCAACGCCCTCCACCTGAAGGCGGCCTGGGGCAAGGAATTCGCAAAGCGCGAGACCAAGGCCCGCCCCTTTCATGTGAACGGCGGGGCCACGGTCCCCGTCCCGACGCTGCACGACGCCGCGCATTACGGTTACCGCGACTTCGGTTCCTTCCAGGCCGTCAGCATCCCGTACCGCGGCTGTGACCTGCAGTTCGTGGCCTTCGTTCCCAAGGCCCCCGAGGGTCTCGCCGCGGTTGTGGGGCAACTCACGACCGAAACCTTCACCGCCTGCCAATTCCTGCCCGGCACCGAGGTCGACCTGTTCCTGCCGAAGCTCAAGCTCGAACCGGACGGCATCGCGCTCAGCAAGCAACTCCAGGCATTGGGGCTGAAGACCGCGTTCGATCTCCCGCCGGGCTCGGCGGATTTCAGCCGGATGGCGAACCCGTCCAAGGATCGCCTCCTGATCTCCGAGGTCGTCCACAAGACCTTCCTCCAACTCGACGAAAAGGGGACGGAAGCCGCGGCCGCCACGGCCGTCATCATGGCCCGAGCGACCGCAATCCTCGAGAAGCCGAAGCCGGTGGTCGTCCGGATCGACCGCCCCTTCGCCTTCGCCATCCAGCACCGGACCTCCGGAGCCTGCCTGTTCCTGGGACAGGTCACCGACCCGCGATGATGCGGAGTGCGCCAATTACCGGCCGTCCTTTGTCATGAAAACGACGCTCCACACCCGAAGGAGGCCCACCCCTCGCACCGGCTTCACGCTGATCGAACTCCTCGTTGTCATCGCGATCATCGCGATTCTGGCCGGGATGCTCCTCCCGGCGCTGGCCAAGGCGAAGTCAAAGGCCAAGGCCACCTCCTGCCTCTCCAACATCCGCCAATGGGGAATCATCTGGAACCTGTATGCCAGCGACAGTCAGGAGAAGCTGCCCACCGGCCTGTCCGTGGGCTGGGCACGCGGCGAGTGGCTGAACGCCCTGCAAGGGCATTGGAAGAAGAAGGCCGATCTCCTCCTCTGCCCGGAAGCCACGAAACGGCGCAAGGGACCCGACGGCAGGACCCTCCTCGAACACGGCGGCATCAACGCCGCCTATATCATGGGCACCGGTTCCAACGCGACCAACGAGGTTGCGAGCTATGGGATGAACAACTGGGGCTATAGCGCGCCCACCGACATCCAGGGCCGCGCCAGGGCCTGGCATTGGGGTTCGCTCAACGTTCCGGGTGACCCCTCGAACATCCCGCTCCAGCTCGACGCCATGTGGCGCGGAGGCGGCCCCTGGTATGGGGACCGAACGACCTACGCTCCGTCCAACAAGCCCGGGGACTACTCGGACCCCAGCAACTTCGCCAACTTCGAAATGCAGCACTTCGCGTTCGGCCGGCACGACAAGCGCAACCAGATCCTCTTCTTCGACGGCTCCGCCCGCGGCGTCCGGGTCCGCAACCTTTGGACCCTGAAGTGGCACCGCCAATGGGACACCGAGGCCTACCGGACCAGGGTGCAGTTCCCCGAGTGGCTGAAGTAAGCCGGTCACCATCCAGACCGAAGCATTTACTGGTCCGGCAATGGGGTTTCAATGAGACCACCGGAACCTCGGTGGCCCGCCTCGCCCCGGACTCGACATCAACGCCACCGCCGCATCCTGCACATCGAATACGCGTTGTTTCCCATCACGACGCGCTTGCCCCAAAGGGGCAAACGGTGAAAGCCCGGGGTGGAACCCCGGGGGCAGTCCGTTCCCAACAATCCGCGCCCTGAATGGGCGCACGGAACCGCGAAAGCACGAGGAATTCCTGGCGCAGCAACAGGATCACGGCACAGGCGACAATCGGGTGACGAATCCGCGCGGACAGAGTTGTGGCATGGGACGTGGCCGGAATGGATCCGCAACAAGGAGATTCAAGTATCCAGCACCGGTCAGCCTCGGCGCATCATGCGCCCATGAAGAGGAAGTCGTACAACTGGACGCTGCCGCCGGAGATTGAGTCGAGGCTCGGCGAGACGACCTATGGCCGGCAGCGTGCCATTTCCGGGGGCGCACACCTGCTGGTGATCCTCCATGCGCCGCCGGCTCCTGGTTCAGCCGAGCGCGAAGCGGTGCTGTTGCTCCGCAAGCCGGAGGGACAACTGCTCGTCAATGGATTCGAGGGTGGCGAAATGCGGACCCGCCGCCTGCTGGCTGATTACCGCGAGCGTCTCGACGCCCTCGACGAGCGCACGGAGGCGGCTCAGGGAGCCGACGAGATCCTCGCAGCCTTTGCGCTGCCGTTGACCGCGATGGCGACGTTGCTGGGCATGAACGTCCAGCACGGCCTGGAGGGGCGTCCGCCCGGAATGTTCTGGATCGTCCTCGCCGCAGGGACAGCCGTCGGCTTCGCAGTGCGGGGCTGGGTGACCCGCTGAATTCGCCGGCTTCAGCGGCTTCGTGCGAACTCCCCCGGCATCGATGGATCCTCGCGCGAAGCCGCGACGGAACTGATCCTGCTGGACGGACTGCTGGCCTCTGCCCCCATTGCCCCTCGTCAGCATTTCCCCCTCTCGGAACAGGATGCTTTGAACTTCAGCGCCCTCGCGGATTGGAACCCTGTAACCTTATGGAATCCGCGGCTCAGGTATTGCGTGGGCCCGATGATGGGCCCGCAGAACGAAGACAATACCATGAATCCACGCATGACACCGATGACCACGCTCGTCCCGCTCCTGATCGCCCTTGCCGCCACGCATGTGGCAACGGCGGAATCTCCATCGACGGCTACGTCCACGAGCCAGCGGTCACAATTCAGCAATGAGGCACAGGACAAGATCAGGTCCGTGCAGGCGACGCTGGTGAAGTACCAGCAGTGCACCGGCAACTTTCCTTCGACGGAGATTGGGCTGCTTGCCTTGGTTGCGGGTGGGGAGAAGGGAGATCTCAGGTTCAAGCGTTCGGGTGATGCCCTCCCGGCCCTGCCGGTCGATCCCTGGGGACGTCCTTACGTGTACAGCACCACGAGGAACACCATGACGCTCACTTCCAGCGGCCCCAGTCCCGACATCCGGGAGGACGACATCGTCGTGATCGAGACGGTTGCCCTCCCAGGAATCCCCACGCCTGTGCCCGCACAGGCGGTCCCGCTCCAGAGGCTGCTCCGGTCGGTGGAGGACTCCGACGTCGCCCTGTTCCAGGGCTGCTGGAGCGAAACCGCGAAGGCGGGCATGGGCCTGAATGACGTGTCCGCAAAAGGGATGCTCGAACGTTACAAGTCCGGCTTCACGCGGACCTTTGGAGAATACAAAATCGACGAATTCCTCTTCGGCTTCATCGGGAACGCCGCGAGTGGCTGGGTGACGGTGAAGTTCAAGGACAAGGAAGTGCCCCCCATCGCCGTCGTGCAGTCGGGTGGGGAATGGAAGCTTGACGAAGAATAAAGCTCAACGCGCTCTGCGATGCCGAATCCCACCGAACACAGGTGCCCAAGTTGCGACGCGCGCATCGCGGATCATGCACCCCATGGACTCTGCCCGAAATGTGTGCTGTCCCGCGTCGCCACCGATTCCGGTCCCGAGAATGCGCCTCCGCGGAGTCCATCGGGGCCATCCGCGGAGGCATTGGCCCCCCACTTCCCCGACTTGGAAATCATGGAGATCATCGGAGTGGGTGGGATGGCCACGGTCTACAGGGCGCGGCAACCCAGACTGGATCGCTTCGTGGCGCTGAAGGTCTTGTCGAGCCGGTTGTCTGGAGACCCTGCCTTTGTGGAGCGTTTTGCCCGCGAGGCACGCACGCTCGCCCGGTTGAACCATCCAAACATTGTTGCGGTGTTCGATTGCGGCGTCGCAGGGCCATTCGCGTATCTTTTGATGGAATACGTCGACGGCGTAAACCTCAGGCAGGCAATGAATGCAGGCCGGTTCACGGCGGCGGAGGTCCTCGCCCTGGCCCAGGACCTTTGCGGTGCCCTGAAGTTCGCCCACGAACGGGGAATCCTCCATCGGGACATCAAGCCCGAGAACATCCTCATCGACAGTCGTGGCGCGGTGAAAGTCGCCGACTTCGGGATCGCGAAGCACGTGGGGGAACAGGAGCGCGGCGGAGTCACGCTCACCGCGGAGGGCGCGGTGCTCGGCAGCCTGCACTACATGGCACCAGAGCAATTCACCTCGCCCGGCAAAGTGGATCAGCGCGCGGACATCTACTCCCTGGGCGTCGTTCTCTATGAATTGCTCACGGGCGAACTGCCGCGCGGCCGCTTCGTCCCGCCTTCCCGAAAATCCGGCACCGACGCGCGTCTTGACGAGATCGTGATGCGCACTCTGGAAGCCGAACGTGAGGCGCGGTTTCAGACAGTCGACGAAGTCAAGACCCGCGTGGAAGCTCTTGCTCCGGCAAAGCCTGCCGACTCCGGTCCACCCAGGCCCCAGGAAACACAGATGCCGGGCGGAACGGCTGCGCTCAGAGCGGATGCCCGGCTTGCCACGCTTGGAGCGTTCATCACCGCCGCAAGCCTCGTGGTGGCCGCACTTGGTGCCGGGTACCAGATGATGATCCACGAGATGAGCAAGCAGCGAGCAGTCATCCCGGGTGCGGATTTCGTGATCCTTGCGGTTTCACTGATCCTGGCCGGAGCGCCCGCCATCGGGGGCTTCCTCCTCGGGCGGCGAACGCTGTTGGGCGTCCGCGACTCCAAAGGCAGCCGGCCCGGCTATACCCGGGGCATCCTTGCGGCCATGAGCTGGCCCATCCTTCTTGGGTTCATTCTTCCGTCCGTCCTGCTGGCCGCAGCTTCGGACTCGTTTGGGTTCGAGACGACACTCCTTCACCACCTGGTGGTTGCGGTTCCCGTGGGTACGTTTGCCGCGTTCTGGATGCTTCGCCGCGTGAACCAATGGGTTGGTAAACCCCTTCAACCATGACTTCAGAGGCCCTCAAAGGACCCGGCTCCGGATTCCACCCGACGCGCTGGACTCTGGTCATGGAAGCCCGCGGCGACAGCCTTGCGGCCCGGGCTGCCCTCAGCGACCTGTGCGCCGCGTATTGGAGACCCGTGTTCGAGTTCCTCGTGCGCGAGGGCCGCACGGAGGACGAGGGACAGGAACTCGCCCAGGAGTTCTTCGCCCGCCTGCTTGCGCGTGGGTCCATTGGTGATGTGGACCCGATCAAGGGGCGCTTCCGTTCATACGTTCTCGGTGCCCTGAAACATTTCCTCCAGGAGCGCAGGCGAAACCAGCAGCGGGAAAAGCGGGGCGGGCTTGTGGTCTTCGAGTCCATGGATGCCCCGGGCCAGGATGCTTCGCCCGGGCTTCAAGTCGC
>JBIKWS010000282.1:0-5499 GCA_044356195.1 Cyanophyceae cyanobacterium | reverse complement strand
GAATCGCTGTCTTGCCGATCGTGTTGTGGAAGTTGGCGTCGTTGATCCGATGGCGTCTCTTGATTCCCGGCGCGGCCTTGTTGGTTGCCGCGGGCTGTGAGGATTCGGCGAGATCGAAGCGGGTTCCACTGGACTCCCGCTGGTTCAGCCATGTGGAAGTGATCGGGCACCGTGGCGTGGGGCCCGGGCAGTTCAACAAGCCGCGGTCGCTGGTCTGTGATCGCAACGACAACCTCTACGTTGCGGATGTCACTGGGCGGATCCAGAAGTTCGATTCGAACGGCCGGTTTCTCCTGCAGTGGCAGATGCCACAGACGGATCTTGGGAAGCCGAAAGGAATGGGCCTGGATGCGCAGGGAAACATCCTGGTCATCGAGCCGCACTACATGCGGGTGAATCATTTCGACTCCGAGGGAAAGCTCGTTGCCCAATGGGGGGCGAAGGGAACCAACGCCGGGCGCTTCATCCTGCCACGCGCGATCGGGCTCAACAGCCTCGGCGAGTTCTTTGTGAGCGAGTATACCGTCGTTGATCGTGTGCAACGCTTCGGCCCGATCACCTTCGGTGCGAAGGGCGATGTCGTCGGGGTGCCGCGATTTGGGATCACTTGGGGCGAGCCCGGCGAATCTGCGGGGCATTTCAATCGTGCCGAAGGATTGGGAATCGGCCCATCGGACCACGTCTACGTGGCGGATTCCTGCAACCACCGCATCCAGGTCTTCGACCGGGAGGGGCGTTTTCTTCGGATGCATGGAAGCCCCGGCTCAGCGCCCGGAGCCTTCAGCTATCCTTACGATGTCCGCGTGGAACCAGACGGAACCCAGTTCATCTGCGAGTTCGGCAACAGTCGGATCAGCATCGTGGATGCGCGGGATCAACTGGTAGAGATCGTCGGTGGGGCTGGATCCGACCCGGGAAGATTTGCGAATCCATGGGCTGTGGCCTTCGATTCGCGCGGCAACCTCTACGTGGCCGACAGCCAGAATCATCGCGTGCAAAAACTGATACGTCGTGACGGAGTGGGGGCTGTCCCGGTCGCACGATCAAACCAAGCCGGCTGATGTCCTTTCAGTTCACCCATCCTTACTGGCTGCTGCTTCTGGTCCCGGCGATCTCATGGACCGTCTGGCTGGCGACGCATTCGGATACATCGCTGGCACCGTGGAGGCGTTGGGCATCCGGACTCTTGCGGGTGTTCCTCCTCATCCTGCTGGTGTTCGGGATCGCGGGGTTTCAGTGGAAGCGTCCGCAGGAGGGCATGATCTCGCTGTTCCTGCTGGATCGGTCGGATTCCGTGCCTTCGGCGCAACAGGAAGAGGCGCGGCGTGTTGCGAACCAATGGTCGAAAGACAAGAAGGAGGAGGATCGTGCCGGATTCCTGATCTTCGGCAGTGAGGCGGCGCTGGAGACGACGGCCTCTGAAGTGGCGGCGGCGGAAAAGATCCAGGCGGTGGTGGGAGGCGAACGGACGGACATTGCCGGTGCGATCCGGTTGGGAACGGCGGCGTTTCCCGAGAATGGTCAGAAGCGGTTGGTCCTGTTCTCAGACGGCAATGAAAACGTCGGTGATGCGGTCTCCGCCCTCATTTCGTCGAAGCCCTTGGGTGTGACCCTGGATGTCGTTCCGTTGGGTGCGATCCGCGGTGGCGATGTGGCGGTCCAGCGGTTGGTCATCCCTGCGAACCTCAAGAAGGGGCAGACCTTCGAAGCGAAGATCTTTGCCACCTCGGACAAGGTGCAACCGGCGACGGTGCGGTTGTATCGGAATGACCAGTTGTTGGGCGAACAACAGGTCCAACTCGATGCCGGCAAGAACCTGTTCAGCTTTCCCCAGACCCTTCAGGAACCTGGGTTCTATTCGTATCAGGTGCAGGTGGAGGTCCAGGGCGACACGGTGGCGCAGAACAACCGTGCGACGAGCTTCGCCAACGTCCGGGGCGATCCCCGGGTTCTCGTGATCTCAGCGGATCCTGCGCAGGATGCGAATCTCGCGACGGCACTGCGCTCGGCGAATCTCGACGTCCGAGTGGGCGATATCGGGAACATGCCCTCGTCGTTGGCCGAGTTGCAGAGCTACGATGTGCTCTTCCTCTCGAACATTGCGGCCGGTGATCTGGGGCCGGACCTGATGCGCTTGGTGGAGAGTGGGGTTCGGGATTTCGGCATCGGGTTGGTTTGCGTCGGCGGTGACAACGCCTTCGCGGCGGGTGGGTATCGGAATACACCGCTGGAGGCGGCACTCCCCCTCGACATGGAATTGAGCTCGAAGAAGGTGCTGCCGAGCGGTGCGTTGGTGCTGCTGATGCACGGGATGGAATTTGGGAATGGAAATCAGATCAGTCGGGACATTGCCATCGCGGCGCTGGATTCACTCGGACCACAGGATGAGATGGGCGTCCTGTTGTGGGACGGCAACGAGCGCTGGCTTTTCCCGTTGCAGAAGGTCGGGGACAAGAAGGCGCTGGTGCGCCAGATCGCAGGGATGAATCAGGGGGACCTACCCAGCTTTCAAGGGTTGATGCAGATGGGGCATGACGGCCTGAAGGCGTCCACGGCGAACCTGAAGCACATGATCGTGTTCAGCGATGGCGACCCGAATGCGCCTTCTGACACCCTGATGAAGGACCTGACCAACCTGCGGGTGACGGTCAGTACGGTGATGATCGGAGGGCACGTGCAGCCCACCACGATGGAGCGTATCGCGGGGCAGGGAAATGGCCGGTTCTATGACGTGAAGTCGCCGGCGCAGTTGCCCCAGATCTTCATCAAGGAAGCAGCGGTCATCCTGAAGTCGGCGATCTTCGAGGAACCCTTCAAGCCGCAGGTGGTCGCGAACAGTGAACTCATCCGGGGCATTGGTCCGAACGAGTTTCCCACCCTGCGCGGTTATGTTTCATCGTCCGGCAAGCCTCGGGCGGAGGTTCCCATCGTCTCCGAAAAGGGCGACCCGATCCTCGCGCACTGGCAGTATGGGTTGGGGCGCACGGTGGCGTTCACCTCGGATGCGAAATCCCGGTGGGCGCAGGACTGGATGGGATGGTCGAAGTACAAGCAGTTCTGGACGCAGGTGGCCCGATGGGCGATCCGGCGGGTGGATGCGGCCGAGTTCAACACCCAGGTCAGCGTGGACAATGGTCTGGGTCAGATCTCCGTCGAGGCACTGGACCGTGAGGGCAACTTCCGGAACTTCCTCAAGCTGCGCACCACCGTGGTTAGCCCGCGTGGCGTTCGGCAGGATGTGATCCTGGAGCAGGCAGGGCCTGGGCGATACGAAGCGAAGTTCGAAACGAGGGAAGTTGGGGCCTATCTGTTGAATCTGCAGGAACTGGATGACCAAGGTGGGGTCCGTGGGTCACAGGTGCTGGGCGCGAGCGTGAATTATTCGCCGGAGTTCAACGCCACTGAACCGAACCTGCCTTTGCTCCGACGACTCGCGGAGTTGGGTGGTGGCAAGCTCCTGGATCCAGCCATCGACAATCCATTCCGACTGAACCGTCTCAAGACATTCCAACCCCGGGACCTTTGGGATTTCCTGCTCAAGGTCCTCGTCTGCCTCTTCCTGATCGACGTGGGCATCCGTCGGGTGGACATCGACCGCGAGGAATGGGCGAAATGGTTTGAGGCCTTCAAGCGGCAGCTTGGGTTTGGAAACGTACGGAAGGCCGTCGAAGCCGAGGAATCCATGTCCGCACTCCTTGCCCGCAAGAATGAAGTGCGTGCCCAGCAGAGCGGACGACAGGAGCCCGTGGTGGTATTGCCGCCGAAGCCTTCGGCGGATCTGTTCAAGCCGCGTCAGGCACCAACACCGGCTTCCGGCGTGGGTGGTGGATCGGATTCCGGCAGCGGAACCGCGACGCCTGGGGCCGAGGGATCCGCGCCAGAAGCGCCTGCTGCGGATTCCGGAACAAACCGCCTGTTGGAAGCGAAGCGACGGGCGCAGCGGAAGCGTTGAGCGAGGTTTTTTGAGCTTGGGCAAAATATCCCTTGAACCGGCCGGGCTTCTCAATAGATTCGCGGCCGCTCGTTTTTGGAAGCGCGGTTAGCTCAGTGGTAGAGCACTACCTTGACACGGTAGGGGTCACAGGTTCGAACCCTGTATCGCGCACCATCTCCCAGACGGTTTCTTCCCGGTCCCCCATGACTCCCCTCATCCCGTTGGAATCTTCGCGGTCCCCCGTGGCCTGAACCCGTGTTGCTCCGGACGGTGCTCGAGTCACGTCTTTGTGGCGGTGTTGGCGATCCCTGCCTTCGGTGGGCACGCCGCGCCAAGGTCGGTTTCCGGAGTGGGGCATCGTTGCGGCGAGCGTTTTGCAGCGGTGGCACGTTGGGAGGGATGCGAGCAGCAGAAATGCGGAATTATCCGGTCTTGAACGAATTGCAGAGGTTCCGCTTGCAGACTGGCACGGCTCTGGCTTTTTACGCGGCGCACCGAGCGGCGGGTGAGGAACTTCCGCAGGCTCGGTCAGAACGGTAAGCCAACACAGGAATCGACCGATGCACGGAACACGACCCGCGAATCCACCGCTCCAGCGTCTTCAGGCCCGCGCCACGCTGAAGCCCATCAATTTCATCTGCCTTGCCCCCGACGCGAAGCAGGTCTTCCTGATCGGCGATTTCAATCAGTGGAATGTTGCGTCGCACCCGATGAAGCGGAACGTGGACGGTTCCTGGCATCTCGCCGTTTCCCTGGGACATGGGGGACACCATTACCAGTTCCTGGTTGATGGGGAGCGGAAGAACGACCCGCGCGCCCAGGGACTGGCGCGGAATGCGGCCGGCGAGAAGGTTTCGATGCTGATGGTCAGCTGATCAGCAGGGATGGGCTTCGCCGGAGCCTGAGGATGGGTCCTCGGCCCGGCGCGCCCGTTGTTCTTGGAAGAAGGTGCGGATGATGTGCCGGCATTCCATTTCGCGCACACCGGGCGTGACTTCGCATCGGTGGTTGAGCGTGGGGAATTGCAGCAGGTTCATGGCTCCCCCCGCAGCGCCACCCTTGGGATCCGGGGCTCCGAAGACCACGCGTTGGAACCGCACATGGACGGAGGCCCCTGCGCACATCGGGCAGGGTTCCTTGGTGACGAAGAGAGTGCAGTCGTTCAATCGCCAGTCCCCGACGGCCTGCTGGGCTTGGCTGATGGCCAGCATTTCGGCGTGGGCGGTGGCGTCCTTCAGGGTTTCCACCTGATTGTGGGCGCGGGCGATGATCCGGCCGTTCCGGACGATGACGCATCCGACGGGGACCTCCTCGTACTCATAGGCGCGTGCCGCCTGGCGCAGGGCTTCGCCCATGAAGAAGTCGTCGGAGGCCAGATCGATGATGGGGACAGGGGCCGATGGCGCAATGGGTGTGGTTGGATCCGTGGGGATTGGGTCAGGCATGGGTTGGGCGGCTTTCCTCGAGGGTCCAGTGGAAGGAGTCCGGCGTCTCGCAGCGGCAATGGGCGGCGAAGAATCCGCCGCGATGCTTCCAGAACAGGGGCCATATCTGTTCCCGATCGG
>JBIKWS010000280.1:0-5509 GCA_044356195.1 Cyanophyceae cyanobacterium | reverse complement strand
ATCCGGACCACCATGGGCGAGCCGGGATCATAGAGACCGAGGGCGAGGAAGCGGTCGTTGCGGTCGTAGATCACCGCCAGTTCGCCCCGTTCGCCGGGCCGGTTCTGCTCGCGGATCTTGTCGGAGTAAACCCAGGGGTGCCCCGAGCGGACGGCGGTTTCGGCCGCGGCGGTGAGGCGGAGGCGAAGGCGGGTGGTGGAGGGGGGCACGCGGGTCAGGATTGGAGGGAGGCCAGCACCTCGGGGTCCCGGACGTCGACCCATCGACCTTCGATCTGCAGGCCGGCGATGGTGTGGCCGGACGCGATGATGTCGGAGATGGCGTCGGTGAGTTCGAATTCGCCGCGTGGGGATTTCACGAGTCGGGCGGTGTATTCGAAGAGGGAGGGCCTGAAAAGATAGATGCCGGCGTTGTACCAGGCCGGTTGGCCGGGCTTGAGCCAGCCATCGGTGCGGAGTTGGGCGACCTGTTCCGCACTGGGTTTCTCGACGAGCCGGGTCAGTTCGAATCGGTCGTTGAAGAAGTTCAGGCCGCCCTTGGTGACGTCTTCGCCGGCGGTGACGGTCAGGAGGCCGGTGAAGCTGCCGGACTGCCAACGTTCGAGCATCCGGCGGTAGGTGTCTGCCTTCACGAGGATGTCGCCGTAGGTGAGCAGGAAGTCGTCGTTGCCGACGAAATCGCGGGCAACCTCGGGAGCCTTGCCGGTGCCGTCCTGCACGACCTGACGGCGGTAGCAGATGCGGGCACCAAGCTGGGAGCCGTCGCCGAAATGGGACTCGACCACCTCCGCGTGCCAGCCGGTGACGATGCAGATGTCACGGATTCCATTCTCGATCAGGCCGGTGGCGATGTGTTCGAGGATGGGACGCCCCTGCACGGGCAGCATGGGCTTGGGAATCTCCTGGGTGAGTTCCCGCATGCGGGTGCCTTTGCCGGCGGCGAGGATGACAGCTTTCATGGATGGATCGTGACGATCGGAGGCGAAGGTTGCGGCAGTGGGAGCGGGGAGCCAACCGGAAATCCGGCGGCGGGAGCGGAGGAGCGGAGGGGTGTATCGTGACACTGCCCCCTTTTTGGGAACGGCTTCCGGGCGGCGATGTCCTCATCGCCTTGGGTAAGGCTTCGGAACGGCGACGAGGACGTCGCCACGCCGTTCCCTAGCGGGCATGCCCAGATGTGCCCGAGAGGCGGTGCGGGGTGAACAACGGGTTGAAAATCTGCTGGACTTTTCGGCCGTTTGCATTCGGACGTCGCACCTGCGACGTCCGATTGCAAACGGCGGGTGGGGTAGGTGTGGAAAGAAGGGGAACTGCGTGCCTTGTGCCTCCGCACATACCTCCGCTCTTGCCATCCGGGACCGGGCGGGATTGGTTGGAGGCATGAAACGTCAGGATTTGCGTTGGATGGCCGTGGGTGTGGCCGCAGGAGCGATGGTGTTGTTGTGGACGGGGTGTACCACGGTTCCCGGAACCGGGCGGAGCCAGTTGAACTTCATGTCGCCGGGCGAGGAAATGAAGTTGGGGCTGTCGGAGTTCGACAAGATGAAGCAGCAGGTGCCGATCTCGAAGGACCCGAAGCTGAACGCGCTGGTGCAGGATGTGGGACGACGGATTGCCGACGTGGCGAAGTCCGACATGCCGGACGCGCAGTGGGAGTTTGTGGTGTTTGAATCCAAGGAGGCGAATGCCTTCTGCCTGCCTGGCGGAAAGGTCGGGATCTACACCGGCATCCTGCCGATCACGAAGGATGACGCGGGGTTGGCAACGGTCATGGGACACGAGGTGGCCCATGCGGTGGCCCGGCATGGGGGAGAGCGGATGAGTCAGGCGATGGGGTTGCAGGCCATCGGGATTGGCGTTGCGACCGCGACACGGGAATCCAAGTATCGTGATGTCCTCAATGCTGGGTACGGCATGGGATCGCAGCTGGCGGTGGCGCTGCCCCACAGCCGCATGCAGGAGTCGGAGGCGGATGAAATCGGACTGATGTACATGGCGAAGGCGGGGTATCGCCCCTCGGCGGCGGTGGAGTTCTGGCAACGGTTTGGGGAGTACAGCCGCGCGCAAGGAGGGAACACCGCGTGGTTCCTTCGGACCCACCCGACCGATCAACAGCGAGTTGAGAACCTCCGGCGGTTGCTGCCGAAGGCCGAAGCAGTGTATCGTCCCAAGCCGTGACGCGAAATCTCTTCAGTCCCGTGGTGCGACGCCGGCTTTTGGCCGCTGCGGTCGTTTCGGTTGTGGTCTTGGGTGCTGGCTGCCGCAGCAAACAAGGCGGCCAGGATGCTGGCACCAGCACCGGCCTGCCGTATCGGCCCAATGGCACGCCGTCCGTGGTCGAGTTGCCGCCCGGTTATCCCATCTATCCGACCCCCAAGCCGGCGGTTCGATGAGCCGTTGGTGATTGTTCCATGCGCTCCAAGTCCCTTCCGATGAATTCCTCGCTTGTCCGCGGTTCGGTCCTTCTCGTGGTTGCCGGTTTTCTGGGTGCCGGGTGTGCCGGATCCGGAAGACAGGATCCCGGAACCAGTACGGGTCTGCCGTACCGTCCGGAGTCAGCGGTGGATATGACCGCGCGTACGCCAGGGGTGCCCCCGAGCACGTTTGAACGGACGAATGCGTCGGGACAGAAGTATCTGGTCACCGGCACCGACTGGCGGGTGGCCGCCTCTTCATGGATCGGGACGCCGTATCGGACGGGCGGGACCACGCGGCAGGGAGCGGACTGTTCGGGGTTCGCGCAGTCGCTGTATCGGGAGGTGACGGGTTTGGCGATACCGCGGACGACATCGGCACTCTGGCAGGAGGGCAAGCCGGTGGACGTGGCGTCGATGCGGCCGGGGGACTTGGTGTTCTTCTCCAATGTGGGTGCCGGCGATGGGATCACCCATGTGGGTGTGGTGATCGGCGAGGGAGAGTTTGCCCATGCGAGCACATCGCAGGGCGTGCGGTTTGCCTCGCATGACCGCGGCTATTGGCAGAAGCGGTTTTCGGGAGCGCGGCGGTTTTTGCCGTAGGGGAGTTCCCAGTTCCCAGTTTCCAGTCGCCAGTTGCCTGCGCGCAGAGGCGCAGAAATGCTGAGAAAGGCCGGAAAACAGAAGATTGGTCACACGTGCAGCGGATCACCGTTTGGTGACTCGATCGCGGTGATTGCCTCGTCAGCTACGGTTGGGAGTAGCGGGCGTCGTGAGGAGGCAGGGAGAGGGATTTGGGATCAATGCGCCGCGTGAGGGCACGCGGCCTACAGATAGGAAGAGGTCTGGGGACTCCCATTGGACCTGCCTCGTGACCTCGTCAACTACGGCCGGGGAGGAAGGTCTCAGGCCTTCACCGGGGACGGGAAGCGGAGGAAGTTCCGGAGCAGGTCGTGACCGTGTTCGGAGAGGATGCTCTCGGGATGGAACTGGACCCCATGGATGGGCAGTTCGCGGTGGCGGAGTCCCATGACTTCGTCCTCGGCGGTCCAGGCGGTGACTTCGAGGATGTCGGGGATCGTGTCGCGCTTGGCGACCAGAGAATGATAGCGGGTCGCCGTGAACGGATTGGGCAGGCCTTCGAAGACTCCCTGGCCGTTGTGATGAATGGGCGAAACCTTGCCGTGCATCATCCGGTAGTTCACCACGACCTGCGCACCGAAGGTGTGGGCGATGCACTGGTGGCCGAGGCAGACGCCGAGGATCGGGACGCCCCGCTCACCGAAGGCCCGGATGATGTCGTTCGAGAGACCGGCCTCGCGGGGGGAACAGGGGCCGGGTGAGATCAGGACTCGCTCCGGGCGCAGCGCGAGCGCTTGGTCCACCTTCAACTGGTCGTTGCGGTGGACTTGGAGTTCGACCCCCAACTCGCCCAGGTACTGGACGAGGTTGAAGGTGAACGAGTCGTAATTGTCGATGACCAGCAGCATGGCCGGGACTCAGTGCGCCTCGCGCTTGCGGGTATGCACGTGCGTCGAGTGCCCGAAGAACGCTTCGGCGGCTTCCATCAAGGTCTCCGACAAGGTCGGGTGCGGATGGACGATGGCCGCGAGGTCATCGGCGGTAGCGCCCATTTCGACAGCGACGGCGCCTTCGCCGATCAGTTCACCAGCGCCGTGTCCCACGATGCCCACACCGAGGATGCGGTGGGTCTCGGGTTCGAGGATGAGCTTGGTGAGACCGTCCGTGCGATCAAAGGTCAGGGCGCGTCCGGAAGCACCCCACGGGAACTTGGCGACCTCGACGGCGATGCCCTTCTGCTTCGCTTCCTGTTCGGTCAGGCCGACCCAGGCGAGCTCGGGATTGGTGAAGACCACGGCGGGAACGACATAATCGCGGTTCACGGCGCTGCCTTCACCGGCGAGGTTCTGGACGGCAATGCGGGCTTCCTTGGAGGCCTTGTGGGCGAGGAGGATGCCGCCGGCAATGTCGCCGATGGCGAAGATGTTGGCGTCGGTGGTCGCCATCCGTTCGTCGACCTTGATGTAACCCTTGTCGTCGCGCTCGACCTTGGTGTTTTCCAGGCCCATGTCCTGGCCGTTCGGCACGCGGCCGACGGAGACGAGGACGCGGTCGTAAAGTTCCTCGAAGGTCTTGCCCTCGTACTCGGAGACAACCTTCACCTGTTTGCCGGAGGTGGTCATCTTGAGGACCTTGGCCTTCAGGCGGACTTCCTTGAACGCCTTCTTGGCGTGTGCGGCCACGGGGCGGACGAGATCGGGGTCTGCGCCACCGGCGAGGATACTTTCCATGGCCTCGATCACGGTGACCTTGGAACCCATCGAGGCGTAGACGGAACCGAGTTCCATGCCGATGTAGCCGCCGCCGATGACGAGGAGGTTCTCGGGAATCTCGGGGATTTCGAGCGCCTCGGTCGAGGTCATGACCCGCGGATTGCCGAGGTCAAAGGCCTTGGGCAGCGCCGGGCGGGAACCGACGGCCACGATGGCCTTTTCGAAGCGGATGTACTTCTGGCCCTCCGGTGTTTCCACACGCAGGGTGTTGGAATCCTCGAAGTGGCCCTTGCCGTGCATCACGGTCACGCCGCGCATGCGGGCGAGACCGGCAATGCCCTGGCCGAGCTTCTGGAGGATGGATTCCTTCCAGGTGCGCAGTTTGTCGAGGTCGATGGTGGCGTCCCCGAACGAGATGCCACGACTGGCGGCTTCCTTGGCGGAGTCGATGACGTGGGACGCGTTGAGGAGCGCCTTGGAGGGGATGCAACCCCGGTTCATGCACACGCCACCGAGTCGCGGATCGCGTTCGATGAGGATGACCTTCTTGCCGAGGTCTGCGGCGTAGAAGGCGGCGGCGTATCCGCCAGGGCCGGCGCCGATGACAACGATGTCGGTCTGGATCAGTTCCATGGTGGGCGCGGGGATCAGAGGGTTACGTCGGCCTCAGGGAAGTCCTGGATGGCCTTGACCAGATCGACCGTGAAGCGGGCAGCGGAGCCACCGTCGATGATGCGGTGATCGTAGCTGATGGTGATCGGCATCATCGGCCGGGCCTCGATGGCGCCCGTGGCGGTGACGA
>JBIKWS010000281.1:0-5509 GCA_044356195.1 Cyanophyceae cyanobacterium | reverse complement strand
TGCCAAGATTCAGCGTCGTCTCGTTCGCAAAACGGTGCAGGGTCAATGATTGGTCCGCGTTGTAGGAGATGTCGGCCCATCCATAATTCCAATCGCCTCCGGTACCGTACCGAAGTCCAGCGTAGCCACGCGTACCTGCAGGAAATCCCGACGCAACACTTGGCTTGCTAAGGTAGGGAGAGTTGGAACCGATGAATGAAGAAGAGTCGATCGTCGCCCCAACCGAAAAATTAACCGCCATCAGGTTCGGAAATGGATCCGCGGGGATCAGCTGGTAAGCCACCTCTAGGCTTGGGACGCCAGGAAGCTCAATGCGAGGCTTCGCGAGATTCGAACTGGCGTAGGAGAGACCAAAACTGGATCCCGCTGGAACTGCCCCGGTCGTTGCCTCACCGCTCGATAGGTTGAACCCGATCCGCTGCGCCACGTCTGAAATGCTCAGGTTCGGCGAGTAAATGACCACCGCCGAGTGCAGCGAGGCCGGCAGGACGGAAATAGTCAACAGACCCAGACGATGTTTGGACATGAAGGCCGCCTCTTGGTCGGAACCGATTGCGTCCCCAACGAAGCAGGCTCCCCCGCCCGCTTGCCCCCCGCTGCGTGACGCCCAGCCCTGCAGAAAAGAAATGGAGCGGGTGAAGGGAATCGAACCCTCATGACCAGCTTGGAAGGCTGGAGCTTTACCACTAAGCTACACCCGCTTCGTGTGGGCGACACTTTGCTGACCCGCGCTTGCCCTGTCAATCCGGAGCCCGATAACTTCTTCACTCATGCGCGCACTCCTGCTCTCCGGCGGCCGGGTCATCGATCCGTCCTGCGGCCGCGACGAGATCTCTGACGTCCTGATCGAAAATGGCCGGATTGCGGCCATTGCCCGTGATGCGGCCCGGCTCGCCCCCGCCGACGCCGAAGTCATCCAGGTCAAGGGACTGGTGGTTTCACCGGGACTCATCGATCTCCACGTCCATCTCCGCGAACCCGGTCAGACTGCCAAGGAAACGATCTCAACCGGTGCCCGGGCTGCCGCCCGCGGCGGGTTCACCACGGTGGTGTGCATGCCCAACACGTCCCCGTCGATCGACAGCGCCTCCACCGTGGCCCTCATCCAGGAGCGCGCCAACGAAGCCATCATCCGCGTCGAGGTCACCGGGGCCCTCTCCAAGGGAATTGACGGCGACGAACTCGCCCCCATCGGATCACTCGCCCGCGCGGGTGTGGTCGCCCTGACCGACGATGGCCACTGCATCCAGAACAACGACCTCATGCGGCGGGCGCTGGAGTACGCCCGTCAGTTCGGTCTTCCGGTCATGGATCATTGCCAGGACTACGGCCTGGTGACCGACGGCGTCATGCACGAGGGCTACTGGAGCACGGTGCTCGGACTTCGCGGCTGGCCCGCGGCTGGCGAGGAAATGATCGTTGCCCGCAACATCCTGCTCGCGGAGCAGACCGGCACCCACGTCCACTGCCAGCACCTCAGTTCAGCGGCTTCGGTCCGGCTCATCCGCGAGGCTCGAAAGCGCGGCGTCCCCATCTCCGGTGAAGCCTGCCCGCACCATTTCGTGCTCACCGACGCCTCGGTGGCCGGCAGCGAGGCCTTCTGGGAAGCGGATGGCAAGGAACTCGCCGCCCGTTGGTTTTCGAAACAGCCGCTGCCTTCCTGGCCGTCCTACCACACTCACTGGAAGATGAACCCCCCGCTCCGTACCGCTGCGGATCGTGAAGCCCTGCTCGCGGGATTGGTGGACGGCACCCTCGAAATCATCGCCAGCGACCATGCCCCACACACCGAGGCCGAGAAGGATACGGAGTTCGATACCGCTCCCTTCGGTATCGTCGGACTGGAAGTCGAACTTTCCCTCTCGTTGATGCAGTTGCATCACACCGGTCGACTGCCCCTGCCCGATCTGCTCGCGAAGCTGACCTGCAACCCCGCCCGCATGCTCCGACTGGATGAAGGCCGCGGGTCCCTCGCCATCGGTGCCATCGCCGATGTCACCGTCATCGATCCCGACCGCGACTGGGTCTGTGACCGCACCAACACCGCCAGCAAATCCCGCAACAATCCCTTCCACGGATGGGCAATGCGCGGATTGGCCACACACACCATCGTTGGCGGCCGTGTGGTCTGGCAGGCTGGAGCCTGAGGCTTGAGGGCGCCCTAGCTGGCGGCAGCGCAGTGCACGGGGTGCTGGGTGAGGTCCACGATCTTCTTCACCGCGGCTTCCAGGTTGGCCACCACAAAGTCGTGGTGATCCGTTCCCACCCACGGCGACCGCACCATCATCGAGGTGCACCCGGCCACCTGGGCGGCCTTGGCATCCTGCCACTTGTCGCTGATCACGTAACAGCGATCGAGGTCGAGCCCCCACTTGAAGGCCGCTTCCATGAACAACCCGGGTTGCGGCTTGTGGCACGGATGCGTCGGGTCGTCGGAACAGCAGAGGAGGATCTCGTCCACCGGCAGCTTGTGCTTCAGCACCCGGTGCATGAGGTCCAACTCGTTCCGTGAGAGCTCACCTCGGGAAATCCCGGGTTGTACCGTGGCGACCAACAGCAGGAATCCCGCATCCTTGAGCCGTTGCAACGCCGGCTTCACCTCCTCGATCACCGAGAACTGCTCCAGCCGGGTGGGAGCGTCCGGTGAGGCACGTCCAGGAACGTAGCGGTTGAGGATTCCATCCCGTTCGAGAAAGACAGCGGCTTTCATGAGGTATGAGAGAGCATCAGGCCTGCCAGACAGGATCGCGAACCCCACGAAACATCTGCGCAAACGCCCCGCCACCACCCCAACACCCCCTCTTCGATGGGGAATAATCCCCAACCCTCACTCCGTCAGGTCCCTGGAAGCCCCGATCCCCTCCTGCATCGTCTTCAGCATCGGCAAGGTCCTCCCCACCATGGCCGCTTCCATCTGGCCGGCGTACGGCTTGAGCGCAAAACGGACCACGCCCAGCACGTCCCCGTTCCGATCCCGGAGGGGTTGCGTCACGATCGCCTCGATCTTTCCCTTCGAGTAATAGGGCCGGTTTTCATTCCAGACCTTCAATTCCGTCTCGCTCGCCGCACGGCCCATGTCGTTGGTCCGCTTCGCAGCCATCACCTCCAGGCGGTCCGATCCCGGAAGCTTGCCAAGGATCTGCAGGTCCAACAGCCGCGGGTTGTCCTCCAACGTCCGCTTCAGCAATCCCATCGCCAGCGTCTCCAGCGGTTTGTACTCGATCCGGAAATCCGAGAAGGACGCCTGCGAATCCGACTTTGTGAAGAACCCCACCTGGCCCAGCGGATGCGAGTTGTCCGTCAACGTCGGCATCGCCGGCTTGCCGTCGAGGCTGATGTCGATGCGGTTGCCCTCGCAGCGCACCGTCAGCTCATGCCACTCGCCCTTGGCGATGGGAAGGGAGGGTCCGATCGGAGCCGAACGTTCGCCATTCACGAACTTGTAGAACCGGAGGTTCTGACCGAGGGCGCTGGCGCGGACGACGTAGAAATTCTTCTCGTCCTGCATGCGGAAGACCATCCCCGCCATCTGTTCCACACCACCGCCCGTGATCTGGAACCGCACCTTCGCCGTGAACGTTCCAAACCGTTCCTCTTCCAGCACCAGCAATGGAAAGCGTTCGTCGGTCGGGTCAAAGCTGGTCTGCGCCACCACCGCACGACGCGTCAGGTTGGCTGCCGACTCCGTCAGCGGCTTGAGCGTCGGGGGAACATCCGCCATCACCACCTTCCAATCCCCCTCCTTGCCGCCACCCACGCGCACCGGTTTCCATCCAGAAGGCACCTGACCCTCCCGCGCGGAGGAAAAGTCCACGATCTTCTCGGCGCCAAACGCCGTCAGCGCCACGCACAATCCCAACAATACGCCCAGTCCGCGTCTCATCACCCCGCGACCCTAGCGGCCGCTCGCATCCTGCCCAAACGGAATCTCCAAGCCTCCCCGGAAGCGGAAAGGGGCGGCAACGCCACGCGTTGCCGCCCCTTGCACGAAGACTTGCCGGATTGCCGATCAATCCCGGCGGCCCATCAGGATCCGCAGGATGTACCAGAACAGCAGCATCACGGACGCGAACAGCGAGAGCGAAGCCGCCACGTACTGGTTCTGGCCATAGCGGTACATGATGTTCGACGTGTCATAAAGGATGGCACCCGCCGCAAACAGGACCATCACGGAGGCAAACAACAACCCGAGGTTGAATCCAAACAGGATGCTGGCAGCAATCACACCCATCGCAACGAAACCACCGATCTTCAGGATCGAACCCAGAAAGTTGAAGTCCGCCTTCGTGGTGAACGCCACCACGGTCAGCCCGATGAACAGCGCTCCCGTGATCGCCGCCGCCATGGCGATCGTGTCCGTCCCACCCTTGCGTGTCAGGAAGTAGAGGATCGGGACGAAGATTAGCGCTTCCGCCACGATGTAGATTCCAAGACCGGCGTACTGCGCGCCGAGCGAAGCCGAACGGTTCGCCAGATTCTGGGCAAACCACGTCGCCCCCATGAACGCCGCCATCACGGCCAACCACGCCAGCTTGCCCATGCCCATCAGCGAGAGCATGGCGTCCGCCACCGGCGAATTCAGGAACACAGCTTCCACGGCCATGAATGCCAGGACCGCTCCCGCCAGATGTCCGTACGTCCGGCTGATGAACTGTGCCCGATCTCCCAACTGAGCGCCGGAAACCGGCGACTCCACCTGATCCATGTCGAATGTTTGCATTTGTCGCTCCTGAGTATGTCCCAAGCTATCGGAAGCCACCCCACACGCAAGCGGCGAGGTCCAGAACGTCGCCCTGAGGGCTACAACTCGCTGTAATTGGTCCCCAGATTCATGGCGTACGGGCGCGACACACCGGCGACTTCCTTTCCGAGCCGATCGCCTTCGCCATCAATGAAGCTCCGGTTGAGCATGGTCTCCGAGATCATCCATCCACGCGAGACGACCTCACATTGCACCGCCATGATCGCGGCCTGGACCCGCAGGTAATTGTACCCTTGGCCCGCCAGCGGCCCCTGGCCATCGATCTCCACCCGATACCGGTCCACGTCGCGCTTCTCGAAGTCACACATGGTGGGATAGATCTCGGTTCCGCGATTGGTGATGCGCGCGAGCTTGAAACCATGCGCCTGAAGGATCGGCGAGACTTCCCGGGCCCGCACCCGATAGAACGACTGGACCAGCTTGATGCTCAGCGCATCGAACGCGACCAATCGATCCACGGCCTCCTGAAACGTGCCCGACTTCAGCGCGTCGCAGAAGCGGGCGATCGTTACTTCGCTCGCGCCCATCCCTGCGAGCACCGAACCAAAGGGCGTCCCCGCAAGATCGGGGCGAACCAAGAGGTAGTCCCGCATGACCCGGGCACTGTACTGACCAAAGCTTCGAATCGATTGAAGGCTCCCGGCACGGTTCTTGTTGAACATCGTCCGGAGATCGATCCCCGTTTCGCGCTCGAACAATTCGCGGACCGCTGGGACCAATCCTGTCGCCTCCTCGTCGATGGCCCCG
>JBIKWS010000279.1:0-5512 GCA_044356195.1 Cyanophyceae cyanobacterium | reverse complement strand
CGCACCGGCCGGCCGGTTGACAACGGCGTGCTTGCGGCCAGCGTCTTGGCACCCAGTTGCACGCAGGCCGGCATGTTGAGCACCACCCTTTGCATCCTCGGCCCCGAGGAGGGCCGACGACTCCTCGCCGCCACCCCCGGCGTCGAGGGTTGCATCCTCACTCCTCAAGGCCCCATCACCTCCGCACGATTCCATGAACACGTCTCGAAGACAGTTTAGCGCCCTCGTCGCCATCGCCATCGCCACCGTCTGGACCGCATTCGCGGGAACTCCCAAGACCGGCGAATCATTCCCCGACCTCACCAAGGCCAACCTCGAAGGCACCCTTCCCGACCTCGCCGGCAAGGTGCTCGTCGTCGACTTCTGGGCCTCGTGGTGCGGTCCCTGCAAGAAGGCCCTCCCCACCTTCATCGATCTCCACAAGGAGTACGGACCCAAGGGGGTCGTCTTCATCGCCATCAGCCTGGATGAGGAGAAGTCCGACATGGACGCCTACCTCCGCAAGAACCCGATTCCGTTCACGGTTGTGCGCGATCCCAAGGGCAAGCTCGCCGAACAACTCGGCATCCAGGGCATCCCCGCCTCCTTCGTCGTGACCACGGCCGGCAAGGTGCACGCCATGCACGAAGGCTTCGAAGGGGACAAGGCCCGCGCCAAGTACGCCGCCCAACTCGACGAACTCCTCAAGAAGTAAGAGCCCGGTCCGACAACGGACCACACCCACCCATGAACACCTCCAGATCCACCCGGCTCACCCTCTTCGCCCTCGTGGCATTGTCCCTGCTAACCACCGGATGTCAGACGGTGAAGCCGTGGCAACGCGGCACCCTCAGCGACCCGATCATGCGGCCCGACCGCGACCCGATCGGGCTCGCGCTGTCCGAACACGTCTGGTTCTCCCGGGAAGCCGCCATGGGAGGACGGGGGGTGGGCGGCGGAGGGTGCGGTTGTAACTGATCCCGTCCGGCACGATGCAAGATGCTTGAGTCTGGCTTTTCCTCCATGGACCGCCGACCGCGGAATTCCTCGTGGTCCAGGCCGCCTGCCCCCCAGGCGGCTCCGGAAAACCTGCATTCCGTGATCCACCGGTCGCACAACGCTGAACACGATTTAACGACACCTCCATCCCTGCGCCCCAAACCGCAATGATCCTCCCGCCCATGAACAACTCCACCCTGCCCATGCCCGCGCCATCCCTCCTTGCGCACGCCCTCCGGCAACTCTGGAATCTTGCCCTCCGCGGCCGTTCGATCAGTTCGCTGATGGTCGCCCTCTTCCTCCAGTTTGCCCCGCTCGTCCGCACCATAGAACCAGCCGTCACCGGGCTCCTCCAACCCGTCTTCATCCTTCTCCGTTGGGCCACCGCCGCCACCGCCATCGCCGGCGGTGCTCACGCGCTCTCGGGAGCCACGGGATTGACCACCGCAAACACAGTCCGCGGTACAAACGGCACCGCCCTCAATTACCGCGCCGGCATCAACAGCGATTCACACGGCACTGCCCGATCCTATTCCGCGACCGGCCTCCCGCCGGGGCTCACCGTCACCAGCCGCACAGGCGGAATCATCAGCGGTACCCCGAACCGCGCCGGGGTCTACGCCGCCCGCGTCACCGGATGGCAGAACAACAATGCGACGGGCAACTCCTACACCACCACCGTCACCTTCACCATCGTCGATCCTGTCCCTTCCATCTCCGTCCAGCCTGTCCCGGTAACCGTGGCTGAAGGCGGAACCGCTACCTTCTCTGTCACTGCGATCGGCAATGCACTCACCTACCGATGGCTCCATGATGACCTTGAAATCGCCAATGCCACCAACGCCACGCTCACCATCCCCGCTGCCAAACCCAGCAACGCCGGGTTCTACCAGGTCCGCATCCAGAACTCCGGTGGCACCCTTTTCAGCGACAAGGTCCGACTGATCGTGGGGCCCAGTTCAGAGCCTCCCGTCTTTGGCACCCTACCTCCGAACACCACCCTGCACGAAGGCGAGAACCTCGTCCTTTCGGCCGTTGCCAACGCCCAGGGAGCTCCTGTCTCCACGGTCTGGTCCTTGAACGGTTCCATCCTCCCCAATGTCAGCGGAAACCCCCTCGTCCGGACAAACATCAGTCCCACCCACGCGGGAACCTACCGCGCCATCGCCACCGCCAACGGCATCACCGTGACGTCCGCTCCCATCGCAATCGTCCTCGCACCACCCCTCCGCATTACCAACACCGCCATCGACGCTGGCGCCCTCAAGGTCCAAATCCCGAGCATCAACGGCAGGCGCTACATCCTGGAGGCCGCCGCCGACCCGACCGCCTCGCTCTGGGAAACCCGCGCCCAAGTCACTGCCACGGGCCCTTCCCTCCAACTCGTTGACATAGACCTCGTCCTCGACGCCAAGTTCCACCGCGTCCGGGCCGAATAGTTCCGCCCACGGAGGTAGCCGACGACGTGAGGAGGCTGGGGAACAAGTCCCCAGTCTCCCCATGGGTCCCATCTCCCACCTTGAATTCTCCGCCATCCCCCTTTCGCCCGACGTTTTCCCCCGCTACGGTCCGGTCCCAAGCACATGGCCAGACTCGTCTTCGACATCGAGACCTCCGCACTCGGACTGGAAAGCTTCGATGAAGCCCAGCTCGAATACCTCTTCCGGGACGCCGAGAAGCAAACGGACGACACCGCGAAGGCGCTCAAGCGGGCCGAAATCCAGCAACAGTTCAGCCTCTGGCCGTTTACCGCGCAGGTGGTGTGCATCGCCATGGTCAACGCCGATACCGGCCGCGGCCAGGTGCTCTTCCAGTCGGATGACTTCGAGGACGAAGGTGGCGGATCCGGCGGGGTGGAATTCGCCCCGCAGGTCGATGAACAGGAAATGCTGACCGCCTTCTGGGACATCGCCCGTCGCTACGACGAGATCGTCACCTTCAACGGCCGCGGCTTCGACATCCCCTTCCTCTACCTCCGGTCCGCCCTCCTCAACGTCCCCATCTCCCGCAAGGACTGGCTCGGCTATCGCTTCCAGACCGAACCCCACTGCGACCTCGCCGAGCAGTTCACCTTCTACAATGTCTCCGGTCGGGACGGGGCCGCACGCCGCTTCAACCTCGACTTCTACTGCCGCGCGTTCGGCATCCCCTCGCCCAAGGCCGAGGGCGTCACCGGGCGCGACATCAACGACCTGATGGCCGAGGGCCGGCATCGGGACATCGCCGAGTATTGCCTGCGCGATGTCCGGGCAACGGTCGAACTTTACAAACTCTGGAAAGATCGCCTCGCCGGCATCAAGTAGCCGGACAGGTCACCAAAACGGGACTTGCGGGCATGGTGGGGGAAAGAGTCTGTTTGAGGCCTTCCGCCATGGGTGACGAAACTATCCGCCGCCGTTCACGAAAGCGCCGCAGCCTGGGCTTCCTGCTCGCAGCTTCGCGTCGACGCGAAACGAGCATCCTCGGGATCCTTCGCGAGGACGCCAAGTTCCGATGGGTCTTCGGAGGCCTCGTGCTCGCGGCACTGATGCTGGGATTGATGCTCCCGAAGATCTGGATCACAACGGCCCCGGGCATCACACCGGTCGCCAAGGTCAGCGGCCTGGATCTGCTCCAGACCCGCTCCTTGATGCGCACGGCGCGCAAGCAGCAGGAGGTTGGAAACATTCCTGAATCGCTTCAGGCCTGGACCTCTGCGATCGTCAACAATCCCGGAAGCATCGAAGCCGTCCGGGGATTCATCCAGTTGCTGGCCTCCCAGGACCGCGTCGAGCAACGATGGAGCAGCATGGGTATTGGCCAATCCCTCTGGCTGCTCATGCTCACCCAGACCAATGCGGCCGACCTCGACCTCACTGCGCGATTCTACCGAAAGGCGGAACTCCACGAACTCACGATCCAGATCGTGGGCCAGACCAATCTCGTTACGACCCCAACAACCGCCGCAGCCCTCGCCCTCGCCTACTTCGAAACCGCCCGGACCACCGAGTTTGCCCAACTCTGGGAGGCCAACGCCGCCGAATTCTCGCAGGACCCCGAGCTGCGGCTCCGCCACGCCGCCTGGGCTTCGGTCTGGGGACCACCCGCTGAACTCGGTCGCAGCCTCCAACTCCTGACTGAAGCCTCACGGGAACCCGCCAACCAGGTCCTCGCCCTCCGTCTGCTGTTGCTGGTGCAGTCGCAGCGTCTCGACCTGGGTGGATTCAACACCAACTTTGCCGAACTGGCGGGCCTCCGCGGGGACCGCCTCCAGGACCACGTCCGCCATTGGCTGCTCCTCGAATACCTCGGCCAACGCGCCCTCGCCGTGGAAAAGGCGCGCGCCTACGCCATCCCTCCCCAGACCGTCACCGAGGCGGAGATCATGCTCGCGGCGTGGAACCGGCTCGGCATCCACGATCTTGCCGTCGACTTCGCCCGACAGCAGATGCCCAGCTTCCCGGGTGCAGCCCAACTCTGGATCCTCATCGGCCGGATGCTCGCCACCGCCCAACGCTGGGATGACCTCCGCACCGTCGCGGTCGAAATGCGCAACAACCCTCGCGTCGCGCGGTTGCTGGGCGGCTACACCTCCTACCTTGAAGGGGTCGCGGAACACGGCATGGATCACCGCGCGCGGGCCGAAGATCTCTTCCGCCAACTCCTCGCGGATCCCCCCACCGAGACTCGCCTGACTTACGAATGCGGCACCACACTCCAGTCGCTGGGGTACAACGAAATCGCGCAGGGACTCCTCAAGCGCCTCGAATCTGCCCTCGGTGGGAAGCAGGAATTCTGGCAACACATGGCCCAGGTCGCCCACACCACCCGTGACGCCGAACAGCTGCTGGTGGCTTGCGAAAAGGCCTTCCTGCTCTCCTCGAACAACCCCGTCGCCGCCAACAACTACGCTGCCGCCCTCCTGACCGCCCGCCAGAAACCTGCCGAGGCCGTCCGCCTCACCATCGATGTCGTGACAAGGTCTCCCAACTCCCGCATCGCACGCATCAACCACGCCCTCGCCCTCGCCCAGAACGGCCGCTTTACCGAGTCACGTGCCGCCCTGGATGGCATCAATCCAGACGCCCTCAATCCCATGGAACGGACCTACTGGCACATGGGCCAGCTCGAATGCGCCATCGGGCAATCCGACGTGGATCGCGGCCGCCACCACATCGACCAGATCCAGCAGCAGTTCCTGTTTCCCTCCCAGACCGACTGGCTCACCCGCCAACGCGCCAAGCTCCTCCAGAAACCCGGCTGAACCGTGCCCTCCGACACCACCGAAAACCAGGGGCCTTCCGGTCTCGCACGATTCTTCCTGCAGTGGGTGGCCACCACCGTCTCGGTGCTGGTCGCTGCCCACCTCGTTCCCGGCGTCGGGTATGATCGTTTCCAGTCCCTCGCCGTCGCTGCCCTGATCCTGGGCCTCCTCAACGCCTTCGTCCGGCCGATCCTCGTCATCCTGTCGCTGCCCTTCGTCCTGATCACCCTGGGCCTCGGCATTGTTTTCGTGATCGGGTTCATCAACGCCCTCTTCCTCTGGCTCGCCGGC
>JBIKWS010000278.1:0-5524 GCA_044356195.1 Cyanophyceae cyanobacterium | reverse complement strand
CTTCTGCTTTTCAGTGCCATGGCAGACGTAACACTTCTTCTCGAGGGCACCCTTCACCGTGGCGTAACCGACCGAAGGCCCACCCGCGGGAACACCACCCGTCGCCGGCGACAACCCCAAAAAACCACGCAGGACCTGCGGGGCGTTCTCCGTGAGCAACGACGTGCCATGGGTCAGGCTGCCCCCATGATGCCCGGTCACCGAAAGGCAGATGAACCCCGTAAACAACAGCGTGCGGAACGCCACCAACCCGCCTGGTGCCGGATCCTTGAGGATCGCGCGATGCAACCCCCACGCGACGGCAATCAGGACTCCCGCCGCAATGCCCCAGCCGCGGTGCCGCGTCAGGGTCAATTCATCGTAACCGCCATCCGAAGCCCGCAGGTAACCAAGGGCCATCGTCAGCGCGGTGGCCATGACCCCGAGGAGCATGCCCAACTGGATGACCTCGCGCCGTTCAGCGGATGGCTTGCGCCACGTCCACAACTCGATGGCCGATACAAACAGCAGGAACCCGATCGGCAGGTGCAGCGCCACCATGTGGAACGGAGCGAGGAAGCGGAACCACGAGAAAGCCGCGCTGGTGGATCCCGCCGAAGCGCCCGTCTCTGCGGCAAGCAAGCCCGCCCACGGGAACGCGAGGGCCAGAAGAGCCGCGGTGAGGACGAACCGGCGGGTGGAATGCGGGAGATGCGGTTTCATGGCGTGGAACAAGGCAGAGGATGGACTCCGCCCCCCCCTGTCTGTCTTCAACCCGCATTGGTGAAGTCAGACCACCCGTTGCCGATCATTCGCGCCGAAGCGTGAAGGTGCCGCGATCCATGGGACTGTCGTAGCCCGAATCGAGGCGCGTCGCGGTGGCGGTCCCGGTCGTGGTGATCGGGACGAACAGGATCCGGCGCTTGCCCGAGAAGTGGAAGGTGTCCCCCTGCCACTCGCCCGAGATCCGGGTGCGGAAACTTCCGGTGTGTTTGCCCCACCCGGCATGGAACCGCGCCTTGAAATGATTGGAGTCCTGCTGCCAAAGCACCGCTCGCAACGGACCGGAGTGCGTGTTGTTGGTGTTCTGCCAGGTCCCCACCCACCGACCGGTGATCGTGGTCGGCGGCGTCCCGGAGCCAGCCGCCGCCCAGTCCTTCTCGAAGGACCGGCAGCCACACAGGAACAGGACCAGCAGGCACAGACTCGGGTAGATCGCTCTCATGATGTGACTCCATGGATTCCACAGAACCCGGCGCAGGGGGGAAGTGTGAAGTTTGAAGATCGGCACTCCGCCTGGAACTGGGAACTGGCGACTGGGATCTGGAAACTCCGCTTGAAGGCCACGTGCCCCCACGTGGTGCCCTTCGAGACCCGCCGGGTGAGGGCACCCGGCCTGCACCTTGAAACTTCCAACTCCGCCCCCAACTCGCCCTTGCGCGTTTCCCGGTTGTGGGGTTTCCTAGTCTCAAGTTCAGCAAAAGCCGCTCTATTTATGAAAAAGACTCTCCAGATCGTTGCCGCTGTTGTCGCCCTCGGTTTCGCGGGCACCGCGTTCGCCAAGGACGTCACCCTCACCGGTGAAGGCAAGTGCGCCAAGTGCGCCCTCAAGAAGGCCGACAAGTGCCAGAACGTCGTCGAGGTGAAGGACGGCGACAAGACCACCACCTACTACCTCAAGGGCGCCGCCTCCGATAAGTTCCACAAGGAAATCTGCGGCGAGACCAAGAAGGTCGAAGTCGTCGGCGAAGTCTCCGAGGCCGACGGCAAGAAGTGGCTCACGGTCTCCTCGATCAAGGCCAAGTAATCCGGCCTACGCCAAGTGCGACTTCGATCGCACCCCGCGCAAGCCCGGCCTTCCCGCCGGGCTTTTTCGTCCCCGTAACCGGGCATTTTGTCCTCACGGACCGGGGCGGCGACGTCCCCATCGCCTTCTCCCAATGCCCCTCCCACGGCGATAAGGACATCGCCACCCCGAACAACCCAGCATTCGTCATCACGGGTTGCCCGGGACCTTCCCGTTTCCGGGCAGCGGAATCCGGAGGCGCCGGACATACTCCGGATCCGGGTCCGCCTGGGGATCATGCCCGCCCGTATTGTCCTTGGTGAATTCCACCCACACATGACGCGGAGCGTCGCCCGGCATCGCCTCGTTGGTGAACCGGACGCCGAAGACCCCGGGGGCTTGCTGGCGCACCGCAACGTCCGTGACCAGGCGGTTCCCGAACGCATCCCCGAGCTCCACGACCCGTCTTGGAATCCAGGCATCCGCACCCTCCACCACCCGCATCGGGATCGTGGGCGGGGTTCCCGCGGGACGGACCGTGAACGCAAGACTCGTGTCCTCGAGGAGATGGGGCGGGATGCCGTTGTTCATCTGCGCCCATGTCGCGTGATGCACCTGCACGTCGACCGGAGGTGGCAGATCGCGCGACGGCACTGCGGGTTCGACACCCAGCGGATTCGAAATCCGGAAGGCGTGCAGCGGCGTTGCCAGACGCGTGTCGTCCATCCGGTACACTTTCACGACCAACTCCCGGGCAGATCGAGGAACGGACGCGAAGAATTGCCGACTCACAAAGGTTCTGGGCCCCAATTGGGACTCCGGAATGAACCCCGGTGCCACGATCGGAAGCGCTCCGGCGACATCGGCTGCTTCGAGGGTGACGCGGTATCGATCCGTGGCCAAATTTGGACTTTTTTGGGCCGGGACCATCGGAACCGGTGTGGGCACTTCGGTCTTCAGCGTGACCAGCATCCCCGTGGACAAATGTTCGCCGAATGAAATCTGGATCACGGGCTCCAACCCCAACAGGCGCGCGAGGAACCCGGGAACCAGCGAACGCAACCGCTGCGGCACCCCGTGCGGGTAGCTGTGGAATGTCGTCCCCGTGCGGATGTCCACGATCGACAGAACGGAACCGTCGGGCAACCGGGCCGCAGGTGGCAGGCCCGAGTTCATCAACCACAGGACGAAGGCCAGTGCAGCCACACCGAGCGCCATGGCCCAGTAACGCCGGGAACGCTGCCGGGCAGCATCAGGGGATCGGTGGCCAGACGGTGGTTCCATGGACCGAAGCCTACGCCATGTCCACACCGCGGTGCCACTGCGTGGTGTGAAAGGGGTTTCGGGCAAGCCGCCACAAACAACACCGTCATTCCGCCAACGCGCGGATCGTGCGGTTGCAGTTGACGATCCGCTCCGCCATGTAGCGGACCAGGAACTCGTAAAACTCGCGGGCCACATCGGGGTCAACCCGCTTCATTTCCGCCAATGACGAAGCCGACAGCCGATAGGCGACGCTTGGCAGCTCCACGACAACAGACGCCGTTCGGGGAACTCCGAGGAAAAGCCCAAGCTCGCCCAGAACGGTGCCCCCAGCCTGACGCCGGAGCCGCTGCGTCTGGCCGTTGCCCAGTTCAAGCAGGGTGGTCACCTCACCGGATTCCAGAAAGTAGAGGGCATCGGCGGCATCGCCCTGCCGGATCAGGTACATCCCGGGTTCGATGGTGATCCGCTCCAGGTATGTCATGAGTTTGGCCACGCACGTTGGCTTGGACCAGATCGCCTCCAGCTGGGAGCGGATATCCAGTTTGTCCTCAATCTCATCCCGGTGGACGGACAGGGTCTGTTGCTCGCACCACTCGTGCGCGTGATCCAGATCGGGGAAAAAGCGGAATGCCTCGCCGGCATCCGTGTCGAACCCCGCCCGGCTCAGCTGCCTTCGGACGTCCGGAGGCACCTGCGAAAAGCACAGCTTGAAGCCCTGCTTTTCAGCCAACTGCCGGGCGCGGGCGAGACTGAGTGTCGCCGACGAGTCGATGCCGCTCACATGTCGGAAATCCAGCACGAAGAAGCGCAGCCTGGGCAGTTGAGTGTCCGTGGCCAGTCTTCGGATCTGGTCGAGCACGCGTGCGGAAGTTCCAAAGAAGATGAACCCATGGAGGCGGAGCACCTGCGTCTCCGCGCCATGATCCCGGAGGACGCGTTGGTGCGCGATGGGACGTTCAACATTGCTCTGCCGGTCGGTTCCATTGTGGGTGCGGGTCATGACACCCACCTGACTGTAGTTGTGGATGAAGAGGAAAACGGCGGCCAGAATCCCGAACGCGACACCAACGAGATATCCGGCCCCGCCAATGACGCACAGGATCAGGATGACCACGGCATAGTCCGCTTTTGGCAGCCTGGACCACGCGGCGTAGGCCCAATCGAACAGGAATCCCAATCCCAGATAGAACAGCAACCCCCCGGGCACGAACTTTGGCAGGAAGGCCAACGACGAGGGCCCGGCGAGCAGCGCCACCAGACATAGCCCGGCTGCCACCATTCCCGCGAGGCGCGTCCTCGCGCCCAGATCAAAGGCGAGACGTGAAAGGCTCAGGGAATGGAATCCCGGCATGCCCCCCGCCACGCCACTGACCAGGTTGCAGATCCCGGCCGCACGCAATTCCCGGTTGATGTCGATCTCCTCGTGCACGACCAACTCCAGACCCGACGCGTTCAGGAGGATCGAAATCAGCGCGGTCAACAGGACTGTTCCCGCAATTCCCGCGACCTTCAGGAGCGGCGTCGCCCCAAGAAGGTTGATCATGCGCGGCGACCACATCTCGCCGTGAATCCCGCCTTCACCCGGCGGAACAGGCAACCAGCCGGCACTCCGTGCGGATTCGACGCTCGTCCCGGTTGCCAGCAACACCAGATAGAAAGCCACGACGACCGCGATCAGCAGGACCGGCATGAGCGCCGGCTTCCGCAGTTTCCGGATCGTGAGGAACAAGGCCGTCCCGAAGGCCACGCCCGGCAACGATTTGGAAATCACGCCCCATTCCAGCAGCCGCCCGATCGTATCCAACCCGAGTTGGAAATCGGCCATCACGCGGAACGAACCCCGCGCCAGCATCCAACCCGATCCCGCCAGGAATCCGCCGATCACCGGGTAGGGAATGAACCGGAACAGGTTTCCCAGTCGGAACCGGCCGACCAAGTAGAGCACAAGCCCGGTGCCCAGACTTGTGATGGCGATGGCAGCCATCACCACCCGGGCCTTTTCATCCACCCCCATGGCCGTTGGGAGGGCCGCCGCGATCTCGGCAGCCATGACGGCCAGGATGGGTGCCGTGCGATCCTGCGGGATCGCCATCACTGCGGAGTACGAGCTCCGCCAGGTCACCACCAATCCACCGGCCACAGCCGTAATCAACGCGATCAACACTCCCTGCGCACTCGCCAACGCCAGGCCGCCCGAGAAGATCAACGAACCAAACGAGAGCGCCAGCACCACCGTGAACGCTGCCACCACCACCCCCGCCTGCACGTCACGCTGGGTCTGTTCTGCCAGGGCCAGCGAGAATCCCTTTGCCTTGAACGCCATTCCCCGAGATTGGGGACTCAATCGCCCCGTGCTGTCGAACTTCCAGGCACTCGTTGCTGCACTGTAACCCACGCGCCGTCTGAAACGCACATTTTCCGCCACCGGCACGCAAAGGAATAATCCGTTCCCCAGGCAATGGGGTCGCGTCTAAATATTAGGTTCCGCTCTAA
>JBIKWS010000277.1:0-5525 GCA_044356195.1 Cyanophyceae cyanobacterium | reverse complement strand
CATCGGCGGGTGGGATCTGTCCCCGGAGACGGCCGGATGGATCGAAGCCGCCGCGGCCCTCGCGTTGGCCGTGTACGCGGTGAGCGTCTGGATCTTCGCGGGGGATCGCGCCAGCCTCGCGTTCACCGAGGCGGAGGTCTCCTTCCTCCTGCCCGCGCCCGTCAGCCGCAGTGCCCTGCTGAACTTCCGGCTCCTCCGCGCCCAACCGGGCATCCTGCTTTCCACTTTCTTCTTCAACCTCTTCACCGGCCGCTCCCACTCGCTCTTCGAGTGGTTCAGCCATGGTTTCACGCTGTGGCTGGTCTTCACGCTCCTCTTCCTGCATTCCATCGGGGCCTCCTTCGCCATCCAGCGACTGACCGAACGCGGCCTCGCCGGATGGCGCCGTCGGCTCGTGGTCCTCACGATCGTCCTGTGCCTCGTCGGCGCGGTCTACGCGTGGATCCAGGCCGCCCCGGCCGCCGCGCCCGTGCGCGATCTCGACGCCCTGCAGGACCGGATCCGCGCGCTCATGTCCGCCGGGCCCGCCCCGTGGCTGCTCGCTCCGTTCCGCTGGGTGGTCCGCCCCTGGTTCACACGGACGCTTTCCGAGTTCCTCGTGGCGCTGGGGCCTGCGCTGCTGATCCTCGTCGGCCATTACCTCTGGGTCGTGCGCGCCAACGTGTCCTTCGAGGAAGCGGCACTGGAAGCCTCGCGCAAGGCTGCCGTCCTGCTGGCGGCGGCCCGCTCCGGAAACCTCCACCAACTCGCTCCACCCAAGGTGCGACGCGACCCGTTCCCACTGCCGTCCCTTGGATTCCCGCCATTGGCCCTGCTGTGGAAGAACCTCATCGCCGCCGGCCAACTGTTCACGGGACGCATCTGGTTCTTTGCCCTGCTCGGCATCGGCACGTTCGTTGTCACCAGCGCCCTCACGCGCGATTCGTTCTCCGGGCTCCAGAACGCCAGCATGATCGCCACCTCGGTCTCGATGATGCTCCTCATGATGTCCCTCTTCCTCGGAGCCCAAGTGGTCCGACACGACTTTCGGTCCGACCTCGCCCAGATGGACATGCTGAAGGCCCTCCCATTGCCTGCGTGGCAGGTCGTGCTCGGCCAACTGCTCGCGCCCATCGTCATCCTCACTGCCTTCCAATGGCTGTTGCTCGGGGTGCTGCTCGGAGGGTCGCTGGGCCTTTCCGGCAAACCCGACGACGCCATCACCCCCTGGCGTTTCCCCGGGGTCCTCTCCGCCGCATTCCTGTTCCCCGGAATCAACGCCTTGGTCCTCCTCCTCCCCAACACCATTGCCCTCCTCTTTCCCGCATGGGCCGGCACGCAACAGGGCCGCGGAGGCGGCATCGAGGTCATGGGCCAGCGCCTGGTATTCAGCCTGGGCTTCGCCCTGGTGCTGGTGATCGGACTCCTGCCCGCGGGCATCATCGGTGCCCTGTGCTGGTGGATCGCCCAACTCGTCGTCGGCCCCGCCTGGGCGCTGCCCATCGCGGCCCTTCCTGCGGCCCTGGTCCTCCTCGCCGAGTTCGCGGCCGGCGTTCGGGGCCTGGCCTTCGCCTTCGACCGTTACGATGTCACTTCGCCGTAAGCCGCCCGGCCCGCGCGCGTTCGATCACGAAGTCCACCAGCTCGGTCGAGCGGAAGAAGCCCTCGAACATGTTGTGCCCCTGTCCGGGCAGCACGACCAGCTTCACCAATGCGCCGGCTCCCACCGCCTGATAGCGGCGCACGAACTCCCCCGAATTCTCCGGCAACGGCACCACGACATCCTGATCGCCATGGATCAGGAACGCCGGCACTCCCGCCCGCGCCAGCACCTCCACCCGTGAGATCGGGTTCAGCTCGGACAACCGCGCCGTCAATTCCTCCGGTGTCACCCCATACGCCGGCGCTGCTTTCGTCACCCCCGGATAACTGCGGACGTCGTATACCGGATAGATCCCTGCCACACCCGAGACGCACTCCGGCCGCATCGTCCCCCAGCTCACCGTCAGCAATCCGCCGCGGCTCCGGCCAAGCAGGCAACCCTTGGACGCAAACCCGCGGCGCACCAACTCCGCACGCAAGGCATCGAAGGCCGCGTGGCTCTTCGGACTTCCGTACGCTTCGCCCACATCCACACCCACAACCGCCACACCCGCCGCCACGAACCGCTCGTGCATCCACCGCTCCGCCTCGTCCGGAAGCGGCGGCAACGTGGGACCATACAGAACCCACGGCTGCGGGTTTGTGCGTTTCTCTTCGGGCGGCAGGTAAAGGAAGGCCGGACGCCCGCCCACGATGAAGTTCTCCGTCCCGGGCAGCCTCAATCCCGGCCAGGTCACGGGTGCTCGCCGCTGCGTCTCCAGCCACGCCCCCACCTTTTCAGCCCACATCCGGCCATGCTCCCTCAACCCGGGACCACTGAAGTGCACCCCCTGCCCTCCCGCTTCCCGCATCGCCCCCACCAACAGGTCCGTGTTCGGTCCCTCCAAGGCCACACCCGACGTCCACAACGCCGCCTGCGCCCGACGAATGTCTTCCGAGCCCGGATCATCCGGCGTGTGGTAACTCGCCTGCGCCACCATCCACGGGATTTCCCATCCCGCCTCACGCCGCACCCCGCGGATCACGTCCCCGAGATATTGCGTGTACAACCCGCCCACCAACGTCCGCGTCTTATCCCTCTGGTTCGCGTCGGATTCACCCTGATGCCACAGAACCGCCCGACATCCCCGGATTCCCAAACCCTTCACCCGCGCCGAAAGATTCGTGAACAGGCCGCCCTTGCTTTCCCACACGCCCCCATCCAGCGCGCGCACGTTGGACAGGACCGTTGGCGGATTCGTGAACCGGGCTCCTGCCGGAAGCCACTCGCGGACGCTCGTGCCGCCCGCGCCCACCGCCACGATTCCCACTGGAACACCGAAACGCTGCACCAGTGCCTCCGCAAACGGCGGCAAGAAACTGCCCCCACCCCCACCCGCTCCCGGCTGCGGATCATCCGCCACCTGCCATCCGTCCAGCCCGAGCGCCGAGACCATCCCCGACGTCGCGCGCTGCCGTTCCTCTCCGTGGTTCGCCGAGTTCGATTGCCCCGCGACCACGAACACCTCCCCCACGCCCACCCGTTCCACCTCCCCGACCGATTCTTCCCGCGCCCCGTCCCGCAATCGCACGGAGACCCGGTACCACCCGCCGGCTGGCACTGTGACCGTTCCATGGAAATGCGTGGCCCCGGCCTCCAGCGATTGCACCCTCACCCACGACCCATCGGCCATTCCCCCGACCGCCCGTGCCTCCACCACGCCCTTGGCTCCTGCCGCGAGCGTTCCTGACACCGGGATCTCACCCGCATCCCAACGGGCCCGCTGGATCACCTGCCGATCGGTCGGCTCCACCAACGCCCCTTCCACCATCGCGCCGCACGTCAGTGTCATCCACACGACGATCCCGCGACGCCACCCACGCCAACAACTCACCGAACACCACACTCCCGGGGAATCCATCCCGAAAGACTAGGCCTCCACGTCCCCACTTCCCAGCACGGATGCCTACACTCTGGAATCTGGAAACTGGGAACTGGCAACACCCCTCTGTAGGCCGCGTGCCCTCACCCGGCGATCTCACCCGCACTGGCATCTCGCATCCCGAAAACGCCACCTCCTCACTCCCGCCATCATTCCGTCACCCAGAAGTTTCCTCCCCCTTCAGGCTCCGGACTTGCCGCCCCGCGGGCATCAAACGCATTAAGGGGCAGATGAAAGGTTCCCGCTCACTCCTCGCCCTCGCCATCGGTCTCGCTGCGACCGCGGCCCAGGCCCAGGTCACCCTCAACGAGCTCTACATCAACCCGCCGGGCACTGACAACGGCACTGAGTTCGTGGAGATCCGGACCTCGCTGCCCTCGACCCTGCTCGACGGCATCTGGTTCGTTGGCATCGAAGGCGACGGCCCCGCCGCCGGCACTGTTGATTTCGCTTACGACCTCAGCGCTCTCTCCAGCGGCTCCAATGGTTACCTCCTGATCCGCGATGCCGCCACCGTGCTCGCGCCGGCCCCGGACGCCGCCACCTCCGTTGCCGTCCAGGACTTCGCCCCCGACATCGAGAACGGATCCAACACCTACCTGCTCGTGCGCGGGTTCACCGGCAGCGTCGGCCAGGATCTCGACACCGAGAACGACGGCAACCTGGAAACCAGGCCTTGGACCGCGACCCTCGATGGCATCTCCCTGATCGAGAACGATGGCACCGCGAACATCGGATACGCCGCCCAGTTCGGCTACACCGTGTTCTCCGCCCAAGCCACCTTCAACGCCGACTCCCTCTTCCGCGTGGAAGGCGGCGGATGGGCCGGAGCCGACACCCTCGGTACCGCGCCTGGTCCGTTCACCATTGATGCCACGCGCGCCGCGCTGGCCGGTGGAGCCCCGGTCGAGATGCAGGGAACACTCACCCCGGGCAGCCCCAACGCCGTCGCCGTGGTTCCCGAACCCGCCACCCTCGCGCTCTTCGCCTTGGGCGGCCTCGGACTCCTCGCCCTGCGCCGCCGCTGAGTCACACCACAACCCTTCCTCCATGCCGCCGCGCTCTCCGAGCCCGGCGGCATTTTCTTTCCCCGCTCACAGGCGGGGTGGCGACGTCCACGTCGCCGTCCGCGAAGGCCGCGAAGTGTTGCGGGGCTGGTGTTCTCCGCGCCTCCGCGTCTCTGCGGGAAACCGTCCTTTCCACGCAGCGATTCCGGATACCAGTCTCAACAGAAGACTGCTTTCGAATGAAATCGGTCTCCATGGACGACCGTATTCGGGAAGCCATCCATGCGTTCGCCTGCGAGTTGGCGCGACGTCGGATGAACCTGGCGTACGTGCGGACATCCGAGGGACACGAAGTCGACTTCCTCGCAACCGCTCCCGACGGCTCCGCCCAACTCATTCAGGTGGCCGCCGAGATTGGAAACAGGGACACGTTCGAACGCGAGATCCGGGCGCTCCAAGGGGCTGCGGCTGAGTTTCCCAGGGCCCGCAAGGTGCTCATCGCCGAAGGCCCACCGCCTGCCGGGATCCGGGTCCCGGAGGGAATCGAAATCCTGCGGATGTGGCGATGGCTCCTGGAACCCACTGTCCCCACCAAAGGTACCGAAGGCTGATCACGAACTGGTCTCCCGCAGAGGCGCGGAGGCAGGGACTGCTGAGAGACGTGGCCACAACCGCGTTGCGGTTGATGTTCGAATTGGCCTCTAGCCCAGGGTTGTCCTCGTGCCTCGGACCAACCCTGGGCTAGAGGCCAGAACGCCGTTGGCGTACAAAAGGGCTCGGCACCGGCGAGGCCCTCTCCGCGATCTTCGCGGCTCTGCGTGAGATACTCCTTCCCCTACTTGGCCTCTCCGCGCGCAACCATCTCCCCACCCCGGCGCCTCCACTCGCGGATCATCAGGAACAGCACGGGGGTGACGATGAGGATGTGGAGCAGGCTGCTGATGCTGCCGCCGATCACGGGCACCGCCAACGGCTTCATCACCTCGGCCCCGGGACGCGTGCTCCACAGGATCGG
>JBIKWS010000276.1:0-5529 GCA_044356195.1 Cyanophyceae cyanobacterium | reverse complement strand
GTTGGGGTTGCCGCGTTCATCGGTGCCGGCGACGAACGCCTTGGCCTTGCCCACGGGCATTCCGAGGACGTTGACGCGGCCCGACAATCCGGCGACGCCCGCGCTGCTCACCGCGCCGCCGCCCGTTCCCGAGAGGAAGCTGGAGACGAAGGTGTGCGTGAACGTCCCGGAAACACTCAGGGTCAGGTCGGGGCAGGGAGCACCGCCGTAGGCTGTGTCGCGCAGGCGGTCGTAGGCGGCGTCGGCGTTGTTGGCATTGGCGATGGCGTCGACGAGGACCGGGATATAGGAGGCTTCGAGGCTGGCGAGGGCGTCGTTGATGACCTCGCGGATCTCGAAGGATTTCTCTGCGCCGAGGAATTCAGCCTCGGGCATCGGCGTGTTGAACAACGCATTGGTCCGGATGCCGGCGGCGACATTGGATGCGAGGCGCGTGGCCCAGTCATTGCCGGCGGCGAATCGACCCTGGACCCAGGCACGCGTGAAGCCCAGTCGGTTGAGCGTCGGTTCATCGATCGAACTGAAGCGGGCGATCACGCGCCGCGGGAATCGCTGGGCATCGGGGTGGGGTTGGCAGAAGAGATTGATCGTCGGCGGCGGACAGTCGCCGGGGCAGGGCAGGCCGAACTCGTTCGTGTACCGGGCATGGGGAAGTCCCATCGTGATGAGCCCGGGATCGAACGGCAGCCCGTTTGCATCGCTGGTGTCGGCCTTTCCGGAGGGGACAGGAAAAGGGCCTTCGCGCGGATTGCCGCTCGGGATCGAAGCCGGCCCGGCGAGGCGTGCGAGTGTTCGCCCGCCGGAGTTGTTGGTGTTGCTGCTGCCGGACGGGCGGAGCTTCGCGGCGTATTCCTCGGCCTTGGCGATGGCCTTGCGCACGTCCTCCCACTTGAGCTTCACGGGCGGGATCTGGACAAGGCCGGGCTTGGGCTTGCCGTCGGCGTCGAGGAAGGAGGTGAACTCGCAGGGATCGGTGAACCCCTGTCCGAACACCATGCCACCCTGGCCGCCGGTGAGCAGGATTCCGCCGAGCGCACCGCCGTCGAGCGGGATGCCTGCTGCGCCCGCGTTGAAGTCGACACAGGCACCCACCATCCCGGAGGGGCGGAGGGCGACAATGACCTTCACGCGATAGCCCTGGTAATCGCCTTCCAGGCTGCCTCCGAGGAACAGGTCGTTGATGTCGCCGCCGAAGAGTCCGGCCGGGGCGGCGTTGCGCGTTCCGCCGCCGCTGTTGCCGGAGGAGAGTCCGGTGACATTGAGGACGCCGCCGAGTTGGTTCAGCGGGGGTAGGTTCAATCCCTTCATCAGGATCGAGAATCCGTCCACGTCCTTGATCTCGGCTTCGCCGTTCTGCTTGATGTTGATCTTGAGTTTGTCGACTGATCCCTCGAACACCTTCTTCTCGGAGGACGGAATGCTGACCACCGCGCTGAAGGTGAAGTTGACGTTGGTGGGGTGGAGCAGTTGCCGAAGCGGCAGCGTGGGCTGGATGAACTCAAAACTCGCGGCGCTCACCCGCGCCGGCAGGTGCTGCGCGAGGGTGAATTCGTTCTCGTTGTAACCCATGCCGCGAACCGTGAAGCGCGGGAGGGTGTGGATGTTCGTCGTGAGCAGTTGGGCGTCCGTGAGTGTGAACGAAGGCCCCGCCGGAATCTTCACCGTTCCACCCACCCGCACCCCGAACGGGGCCGCGGGCGAGGGGTCGAAGATGTTGTCGGGATTGATCAGCGTCAGTTGCGCATTGGTGAGGAACAGCCCGTTGGCACCACCGAGGTGGAAGTGTCCGGCGAAGGCGATCGCCGGGAAATCGAGCTTCGGACGGAACGGCTGTAGATTCGTCAGCGTCAGTCGCGCGCAGGTGATCTGGCGGACTTCGTCGCCACTGACCTCGGTCACCAGGTCGGCGGGGAGGGCGAGTTCGTAGGCACCGTCGAGGATGAGGCGTGGGAGTTGGTTCGGCGCACCGGGCAGCACGGTCAGCGCCGTGCCGTTGGTGCAGAGCGGATGCCCACGACCGAGCAGCGTGAAGCGCACGCCGTGGGTGTCGACGACCTTGAGGTTGCTGCCGAGGGCGAGGGTTCCACTCGGGAATCCATCCAGCGTGAACGCGCCATTCAGCAGTTCGATGCGGTTGGTCTGGCCGGGCGGCAGCGGCAGCGACATCGCGCCCTGGACATTCGTCAGGTAGGGGCGTCCACCTTCGTTGAATTGCAGGGTGGCCCGGCACAATTCCGCCGCCACGCCGTCGAAGGGCGGCAACGCCACGATGTTCGTGAACGTCAGCCCGCCCAGCGCGCGGACACGCAGGTCCGCCGGTCCCGGCCCGAGCACTTCGAGCGTGATCAGCGAGTTCGTGCGGAGGGCGATCGACGCGCCCGAGGACTCGCCGGGGCAGAGCGTGATCGGCAGTTCCTCGAAGAGCAGGGGCAGTTGCAGGATCCCCGAGCGCAGGGCGTATTCGAATCCATTCTCGCGTGCGGTGAACGCCGCGGAGACATCGCGGAACCAAAGTTCGAAATCCTTCCGCTGGGGAATGGCCGGGATGTTCGTCGACGTGAACGTCGGGCTCAGGCCGAGGGTTCCATTGGCGATGCTGAGGCGCGCAAATGCAGGCTTCGATCCGGCTTCCAGCCGGAAGGTGGCGTCCGCCAGCCACGCCTCGCGGTGGAGCTTCAGGCGTTGCACGCGGGTGGCGACGTCGAAGCCGAGGTCGAGCGGATCGTTGACGTTGATGGCCAGCGCGCCATCCACCACCACGCCGACGGTGCGATTCGTCTCGGGGGCGATCAGGGCTTCGCCTCGGAAGCGCGCCTGGAAGTCGTGATTGGTGTAGACGAGCGCGAGCGTGAAGTTCGTGAGCTTGATCTGCTCCGGAAGTTTCAGGCTGGGAACCGCGAGCCGGTTGGTGACCCGGAACGATTCGATGTCCAGTCCGCCTGTGCCCCCGGTCAGAACCAGATCGCCGCGCACGGGGATGGGCTGGACGCCGTTCTCCGCCATCGTGAAGAACTCCCCCTGCACGAGGAATCGTTCGCGGCCCGCCAACGGATTCGTCACCAGTGTCAGCACCGGCAGCGGTCGTCCGCCTTCCACCAGCGGTTGGATCCGGATCGCACCCAGCTGCAGCGGTCCGCTCGACGAGGTGCTGTTGAACCCGCCGTCGGGATCGATGATTCCGGAGAAGGTCGTTGCGGCGATGCCGGGAAGTTGCAGCGGTCCGTTGAAGCCGAGTGCGGCGTTTCCGGCACCCGTGCGCTTCAGCTGCAAACGGAGGCTGGGAAACTCCAGTGCGCCGATCCGGGCCGGCCCGTTCCACGCGAGATCAAAGGCACCGGTGAGATCCATGCGGCCAGACACGGCACCTGCGCCGGCGGGCGCCGCGGTGGGGCGACCTTCCAGGACGAATTCCGGCGGACCGTTCGTGGGACGCACGAGGGCCATCCGGGCGGGTTGGAGGAGGTAGGTCTGGTTGGAGGAGGAAGCCGGCACCCGCACGTCCCCCTCCAGCACGAAGGTGGCCTCCGGCACCTTGACCTCGGATGCACCCACGCCTCCCACGCCGCGATACACGGCCACTCCATCCACCACCAATCGACGCGCCCGCGGGTCGAAGCGGAGCTCTCCGCTCAGCAATACGTGGTTCGTGTCCGGTCCAGGACCGGGATTCGGGAGATGCAGCCGCACAGTGCCCGACCCGACGAAGCCACCGTCCGCAACGTTGAGGGTCAGCGACGGCGCGTCGACCAGCACGCGGCTGTTCAGCTGGAAGGGTTGGTTCGTTCCCAGAAAGGAGAGTTCGCCCGTCTCGCCGACGAGCAGGTACGAACCCGTGCCGATGGGACCGACGCCTTCCACCGAGACGCGGCCGTTGCCGGTGATCTGGCTGCGGGAGGTATCGATCGCGAGGCCGTTGGTCGGCGATTCCAGTCGGACCAGGCCGACGGCCAGATTGCCGATAGCCCGCACGACGTTGCCGTTCGTTTCCAGTCGATCCGCCCGGAGCACGCTTTCGCCGAGCACCAGGCGGCGTTGGCTCTGGGCGATGGCGACCGGGAACGGGGCGGAATCGGAAAGGGTGCGATTGCCGTCGGTGTCGCGGGCCTCGGCGCGGAGTTGGCGGGTTCCATTGGATTCCAGCCCGACCTGCCAGAGGAACCGCCAGGTGTCGTCCTCATACCGGAGGGCGTCTCCGAGGAAGGTGGCTCCATCGAGGATCCGCACGCCGGCGACCGTGGTGTCGTCCGATGCCTCGACCTCGACCGTCACCCAGCCTTCGTTGGTGATCGAACCGGGCGTGGTGCGGAGGTTGGAGACCAATGGCGCGGATCCGTTGCCGCCAGGCAGTTCCACGACGCGGTAGAAGCGGACTTCCGCCCCCGGGCTCACGAGATCGTCGGCGGAGACAACCGGGTTGGTCGCGGTGAGGAGGGCCACGGGTTCCCAGACCTGTCCGGTGGCGCGCAATTCGCTGGCGCGTTCAAGGCGGTATTGCCGGCCCGGTTCGGCGGACCAGGCGATTCGCCAGCGGTTGTCGGGTTGGCGTTCGGGCGTCCGGATTTCCGGCGACACAGCCCAAAGCAGCCCGATCCACCCGGCCAGGGTAAGGGTGCCCAGCGTCAGGAGAGATCGGACCACCGCGGAGGTACGGAGTCGGGGCTTCATTGAAGTACTTGGAAACGTACCTAGAGGAGGGGCGGGAGCCCATCCCAAAGGGGGAGGGGATCTGGCGACTGGAAACTCCCTCTGGATGCCGCGTGCCCCCACGCGGCGGAAGGCATTGGTTGGGCCGGGTGAGGGCACTCGGCCTTCAGAACGGTGGACTTGGAACTAGCTGAGTGGGTTCGGGCGCTGCGAGAAACCCGACCGAGCCTCATGCCGGAGGGCTGCGATTTGCATCCGGACGTCGCATATGCGACGTCCGGATGCAAACGGGCGGGGGAAGGGATCGGTTTCGAGGGGGCTTTTGCAATGGCGCGTCGCATATGCGACACGCGGATGCAAATGCCGTCCAAGGCAAGAGCGTGTGCCCTTTCAGGGCACAGAACACGTTGTGTGGCGCGGTCCCCGGGGTTCCACCCCGGGCTTTCACCGGTTGCCCCTTCGGGGCAAGAGTCAGGAGTTATGGTCGCCGGGTGGGGGCAACCATCCTACAGAGGAGATGCCGGTTGTAGGCCGCGTGCCCTCACGCGGCGCGGCTTTTTGTTCGCCGGGTGGGAGCACCCGGCCTTCAAGCGGGGATTGCTCAGGTGACCGCGAACTTCCTTCGCCCCCATCCCTCGATTCCCATCCGGAGGTGGCCGATCCTTGGGGTGGTGGTAGTGTGGCCGCATGGCATTTGGTTCGTTTCGGGAGTGGATCGAGGAACTGGAGCGTGCGGGCGAGTTGCGTCGGATCAAGGAACCGGTGGCGACGGAGCTCGAGATCACCGCGCTGGCCGATCGTGAGATGAAATCGCCCGGTGGCGGCAAGGCGCTGCTCATCGAGAAGCCCACCATCGGCGGGGTGGTCAGCCGTTTTCCCGTGGCC
>JBIKWS010000275.1:0-5530 GCA_044356195.1 Cyanophyceae cyanobacterium | reverse complement strand
GACTTGCCCTCCCCGGTATCCCACCGAAGCCGGATTCCGGGCAGGCACAGAGCCGTGCAGGATGCGTCCTCATGGCACGTTGCGAAGTCCAAGTCGTCCTCGACCCAGCAAACACTTATCGCGCACTCGGACCCCTTCGCGGGATTGTCCGGGTGGATGCGCAGGAATCCACGCCCTCGAAGGCCGTTATTGTCGAACTCCGCTGGAGGGTTCGGGGCCGTGGCAACCCCGGCAGTCAGGTCATCGACACCCGAACCCTCCACGACGGCCCCATCGAGGGGGCTCACGAGTTTCCGTTTGAATTCCCATTGCCGAACGGCCCCGTCTCGGTTGCCGGCCAGCTCATGACTATCGAGTGGAGTGCGGAGGCTCGGGTGGATATTGAATGGGCCGTGGATCCGAAGGCTTCGGCCACCTTCGCCCTCCTGCCCAACTCGCACGCAAGCGAACCCTATAATCATGGGTCCAACATCCCCCGACTCGGCGCGGACAGCGACCAGACCAGGGAAATGAGATTCGGCGCTGTGGGCTGGATCATGGCTGGATTCGGCACGGCCGCCCTGTTGTTCGCCATCCAAGCCATCCGGACCCGAGACTGGGGTACGCTGATGGTCAGCGGCGTGTGCTTCGGGATCATGACCACCGGTATGATCCTCGGCTGGCGTATTCCGCGTCGTCTTGCTGAACGGCGACTGGGCAAGGTCCGTGTCGATGTGGAACCGCTGACTCCCCAGCCTGGGCAGGAAGTCCGAATCCGCTTGAGGGCCACACCACGTGCTGGAACCCGCATCGGCGAAGTGCACGCCGTCCTGAACGGCGAAGAGCGGGTAGCGCGCGGAACCGGCAAGAACCGGAGAACAACGGAGCACGCCCTCGGCAAGTCGACCACATCCCTCCTCCCACTCGGGTCTGCCCTGGTCCCAGGGAGCGATTCGCTTTGGGAGGCCACGATCCGGATACCATCCGACGCCCTCCCGAGCTTCTGGGAGACCGACAACCAGATCGCGTGGACACTCGCCCTCCGCATGGACATTCCCGGATCCCCGATTGGACAGACACAGTGACGCTCGGCGTCGTACCCGGGCCCGACGGCATTCCGTGGGCGGCGGCCTTTCGTACCCGGCCGCAGGACGCAGCTGTATTCCGCGAAGCGAGTGCGCCAGGTTCCATGTCATTTCAGAGTCCGGCCGGGTTTTGAGTTGCTCCCAAAACCAGGAAACGGAAACTCGTTGCGTGAAACCCCTTCGATTTCTGGCGGCAGCCCTCCTGTGCTGTCGTCTGGCGGCAGCGGATCCCGCTTCGGACATGGCCGACGCGGCGACCCGCTTCCTCTCTGCACTCTCCGACGAACAGCGCAGCAAGACCACGTTTGTGTGGACCGACGACGAGCGGATGAACTGGCACTTCGTGCCCAAGGACCGAAAGGGAATCCAACTGCGCGAACTCGGAGTCGCGCAGCAGCACCTCGCGCAAGGATTGCTGGGCTCAGCGCTCAGCCAGCGCGGACTCCTCAAGGCGACCACGATCATGAGCCTGGAACAGGTGCTCCAGGACATGGAGGGACCTGGACGCCGGTTCCCCCGCGACCCTGGCATGTACCATGTCAGCATCTTTGGAACGCCCGGCGCAAAGGGCACCTGGGGGTGGCGGTTCGAGGGACATCACCTCGCCTTCAATTTCACGATCGTCGACGGAAAGGTGGCCGCGGGAACCCCGACGTTCATGGGCACCAACCCGGCTGAGATCCGGAAGGGGCCGCGGGCCGGCCTGCGGACATTGGCCGCGGAGGAGGATCTCGGGCGCCAACTCGTGACTTCGCTCCCCGAAAAGCTTCGCACCAAGGCCATCATCGACTCCAAGGCACCGGATGACATCCTCACGGTCGCGGACCGAAAGGCAAAGTTGGAAGACCCGCGGGGAGTCACTCTGGGTGAAATGCCCGCAGCCCAGCGTGAACTCGCAGTCCAACTGATCCAAGAATACATCGGCCGTCTGCGTGGCGAAATCGCCGAGGCGGACATGGCCAAGATCCGCAAGGCAGGCCTCAACAAGGTCCGATTCGCCTGGGCGGGCGGGCTGAACAAGGGAGACCGCCACTACTACCGAGTCATCGGACCGACATTCCTCCTCGAGTACGACAACACCCAGAACGACGCCAACCACGTGCACGCCGTCTGGAGGGACTTCAACAACGACTTCGGCCTGGACGTCCTCGCCGACCATCTGAAGTCGAGCCACGGGAAATAGGATCCGGCAAGTTCAGTCGTTGCCTGAAGTCTTAGCGGGGGTCCTTCGACTGCTGGGAAGGGGGCGGTGCACTCCGGGCTTCGCGTGCCCGTTTCTGCCCCTCGGTGAAAAGCACCACCCCCGCCCCAAGGACAATCAGCAGCACCCCGCTCCAGCGAAGGGCGGAGACCTTCTCGTCCAGAATCCATTTGGCGGTGAGCGTCGTCACCACCAGTGAAAGCGACGTGAGCGGCCAGACGAAGCTCACGTCGGCCCTCGACAGAAGAAACAGGAGGCAGCCGAAGAATCCTGCCTCCAAGGCAACTCCCATCAGTAGATGACGGTTGGTTGCGGCTTCCAGAGCGAGGTTCCAGACCGCACGGAGTTCGGGCCGGAAAACGCCCTGAATCTCCTTCTGGCCTTTGCTGATGAGCACAACGCCGGCGGCTTCGAGCACCAATCCCACCGCCAGCACCAGAACCATTCGGATCATGGGCGACCTGCCAAATCCTGATAGCGGACCAACTCGATGCCTCGATCCGCGATCAACTGCTTCACCTTGGGACTGCACAGCGCCTCGACCTCCACACTGCTATCCTCGGTATTCGGATGACAATAGAGCTCGTAGGTTCCAGGTCTGAGCTCCTTCAGCAACCGGAGGAGGTACTTCTCCGTCACCCGGCCATGCTGGAGCAGGCCGAAGACGCGGTCGGCCTGAACAATCCCCCTGCGATCCAGAGTCCCGCGGACACGTGCAGAGAGTCGCCCGAAGATCAAGGCGTGGGTGAGTCGGTAGAAATACTTTCCGCCAGCAATGCGGAGGTTCATCAACAGTGGGTCGTCTGTAACCCGGATGGATCGCACCCCCCAGTCGCGTGCATGACGCTTGATCATCGCGAAGATGGTCGGGTGCAAGTGCATGTTGCAATGCCCGTTCAGATGGTCGAGCCGGAGGCCAATCGTCCGGAATTCACGGATCTGGGCATCGATTTCCTGCAGGATGAAGTGCCGGATCTTGCGATTGAAAAAGTACTTCAGGCCGGCAAAGACCGGACTCGTCGAAAACTCGTATCGGTGGTTCACCAGCCCTGACGTTTCCGAGGGCTTGAGGGTGGATTTGCCACGAACGAGGGTGATGTGGATCCCCACTCCGAGCTGGGGATTCTCATGGGCACCGCGCACGGCATGATCCAGAGCGTTGCCATTCACCATGAGACTGGCACTGGTCAGGATGCCCTCCCGATGGGCGCGCAGGATCCCGTGGTTCGCCGCATGCGACGAACCAAAGTCATCTCCGTTGACGATCAGTCGTATTCGTTTTTTCTCCTCAACCATACGTGGTGACCCCCAGCCCAAGTTTCCAACGTATCAGTGCGGAGAGCACCATCCCTATCTTTCGTCCACGACTCAAGCGCAGCGGCTTTGCCGCGAGCACGGGAAAGGAGGCGCGCTCGAGCTTCAACAGCAGCTGCCAATAGACCGCGCCCATCAGCTCGGCGGAAATCATCGCGTCCCGGTCAACCGGCGGCAGCATCCGTCGAGCCTTCTCGAAATAATCGCGGGCCCGTCTGTCGATGGCACGTGCCAAGCACTGAAAACGATCCGAATCCTTCCCTTCCAAGATCTCGTCCTCCGTCACGCCATGGGCCTTGAGGTCTGCCAACGGCACGTAGATCCGTCCACGCTGCGCGTCATTGCCCACATCCCGCAGGATGTTGGTCATCTGAAGGGCTTTTCCCAATGCATCCGCATATTCGCGGCAGCCTGGATCCCGATACCCGAAGATCTCAATGCTCAGCAGACCAACCACCGAAGCCACACGGTAGCAGTATTCATCCAGCGCAACCTGATCCGGGTATCGGACGGTGACCAAATCCATTTCGACACCAGCAATCAGTTCGTCAAAAAGCCTGAATGGAAGCCGGTACCGCTCAATGTACGGCTTCAACTCCTTGATCACCGGCAATTCCGGTTCGATGCCTTGGCAGGCCCTGCGTGTCTCTTCGCGCCATCGGCGAAGTTCGCCTGCGCGCCGATCAATGCTTACCGAGTCCTCATCGGCAATGTCATCCACCTGACGGCAATACGCGTACAATGCGGTCATGGCAGCTCGCCTGTCCTTGGGCAGCAGGACGAGGGCGAGCGCCAGATTGGAGCCGCTTTTCTTCGTGATCTGGTCGCTGACCGGTGGGTTCACGGCTTCGTGGAAGGCGGTTGGGGCGACTTCTTCAACTCCGGCAATCCCCCGGTTTCCGCCAGCGTCGGATTTCGCCCGGCGTGTTCCCGCTTTCTTCGCCGCCGACGCTCTCCCCGGCCGGAACTTTCTGCGGAGCCCGAAGGAGACTTGTCCACCAACTGTCCACGCTCGGATGAACGGGCCGGTTTGCGGATGAAGACGGCCCACAAGACGACCACCAGGACCACGACGAAAACCGCCATCAAGACCGCGGCCACCATGCCGCTGGAGTCCGGCCCAGTACGCAACGCCTTGGCGACACCGGGAATCTCCGGAATGTCCGCCATCAATGCTCCCACCCGTGCTGCAAGCCTCATCGCTCGGGCAGTCTAGCTGGGGCAACCCCTACGTCGTCAACGACTCCCCCACTCAACTGCAACCGGGCCATGCGGAATCGAAGCGCGGGCAACGACAGTCCCAGCTGCGCAGCGGCGGCGTCCAGGTCGCCCCCGCTTTGCTGCACCGCCGATTGGATGAGGTCCCGCTCGTACGTGATGAGATGGTCCCCGATGGTTCCGGTGAGATTCGGAGCCTGTCCATGACGCCCGGCTTCCGGACGGCGCAACCGCGACTCCACCTCGAAATCGGGAAGACTTCCAGGCTGCACTTCCGCATGGCTTTCAAGGATCACGGCCCGTTCGATCACGTTTCTCAACTCTCGGATGTTTCCGGGCCACGAATGGGCCAGCAAGGCCCCGCGCGCGGCCTGGCTGATCCCCGCGATGGATTTCCCAAGACGTAGATTGAAGCCACGCAGGAAGTGGTCCGCGAGCAACAGGACGTCCTCGCCCCGTTCTCGGAGCGGGGGAGGTCGGAACTGCATCACATTCAGGCGGTGAAACAGATCCTCGCGAAACTCATCCTTCCGGATTGCATCCACGATGTTGCGGTTCGTGGCGGCGATCAACCGGACGTTGACCTGAAGCTCCTGCGTGCCACCCACGCGGGTAAAGGATCCGTCTTCGAGAAAGCGCAGGAGCTTCGCCTGCAATGGGCGGCTCATGTCCCCGATCTCGTCCAGGAAGATGGTTCCCCCATCCGCCTCCTCCACGTATCCACGCTTTGTTC
>JBIKWS010000274.1:0-5566 GCA_044356195.1 Cyanophyceae cyanobacterium | reverse complement strand
ATGGGCACGGACAACATGGCCGAGTGGGCCCGCCACTTTTATCCCGTGTTCGACCGCGCCGGACTCGTCATCGACGTCCGCAACAACCAGGGCGGGAACATCGATTCGTGGATCCTGAACCGCCTTCTGCGCAAGGCATGGTTCTACTGGCAGGGTCGCGCCGGCCAGACGACATGGAACATGCATTACGCCTTCCGCGGCCACGTTGTCGTGCTGTGCAACGAACGCACCGCCTCCGACGGCGAAGCCTTCTCCGAGGGATTCAAACGCCTCGGCCTCGGCAAGGTGATCGGCACGCGCACGTGGGGCGGCGAGGTCTGGCTGAGCGCGCAGCGCTGGCTCGTCGACAACGGCATGGCCAGCGCCGCCGAGTTCGGCGTCTACGGCCCCGAGGGTGCCTGGCTCATCGAAGGCCACGGCGTGGACCCCGACATCACCGTCGACAACCTCCCGCGTGCGACCTTCAACGGCGGCGATGCCCAACTCGAAGCCGCCATCCGCCACCTTCAGGATCTCATCATGAACGATCCACGCCCCGTCCCACCCGTTCCCCCACGCCCCATCAAGACCCCATAACGCCAAAAGCTCCCATACGTCACATACGTCGCATTTTCCCACCATGCACCAACCCTCCCGCTCCGTTCCCTTCATCATCACGATGGAGGCCTGTGAACGCTTCTCGTACTACGGCCTGGTCTCGATCCTGATGCTTTATCTCCAGAAGGAGCTGAAGCTCGGCGAGGCCCACGCGAAGGAGGTCGTCCACCTGTTCAAGACCGGCGTGTACTTCCTCCCCATCCTCGGCGGCCTCATCGCCGACCGCTGGCTCGGGCGCTACCGCACCATCCTGTTCCTCTCGATCTTCTACTGCCTGGGCCACGGGTGGATCGCGATCACCGACGCCTCGAAGAACGGGCTGCTCACGGGTCTGGCCCTCATTGCCCTCGGTGCCGGCGGCATCAAACCCTGCGTCTCCGCCTTCGTCGGCGACCAGTACGGGCCCGGCTCCGACGACAAGCTCTCCCGCATCTACGGCCTCTTCTACGCCTCCATCAACTTCGGGGCCATGTTCGGATTCGCGCTCATTCCCTGGACGCGCGATCACCACGGGTACCGTTGGGCCTTCGCCATCCCTGGCATCTTCATGGGCATCGCCGCCGCCGTCTTCTGGGCTGGCTCCCGGGCGTACACCCGCGTCCCGGTCGCCCCGCCCGATCCCTCCACTTCCGGCACCGCCGATCTCGCCACGGTCGGCCGCATCGCCCTGATCCTGTCCCCCGTGCCCGTGTTCTGGGCGCTCTTCGACCAGATCAACACCTCATGGGTCACCCAAGGCAGCGCCATGAAACCGTTCGAGGTCCTCGGCTTCCTCTTCGACGCCGAGCGGATCCAGTCCGTCTCCGCGCTCCTCGTCCTCATCTGGGTGCCGATCCTCACCTTCGGAATCTATCCGTGGGCCAACCGACGCGGATGGAACCTGACCCCGCTCAAGCGCATGGGCGCGGGCTTCGTCTTCGCGTCGATTTCCTTCGTGATCTGCGCGTGGCTACAGACGCGCATCAATGCCGGCGAAACGCTGTCCCTCAAGTGGCAGCTCGTGCCGTACGTCGTCCTCGAACTCGGTGAAGTCCTCATCAGCGCCACCGGACTCGAATTCGCCTACGGCCAGGCACCGGCCCGGTACCGAGGCCTGGTCATGAGCCTCTGGCTCGTCTGCACGGCTCTCGGCAACTTCCTCGTCGCCGTCATCACCCGGATCAACTCGACGTTCATCCAGGCGAGCGGCACCGCAGAGTTCCTCTTCTACGCCGCCTTCATCCTCGTCGCCGCCGTCGCCTTCACCCTCATCGCCCGCAGTGTCGCGGTGACCCGACCCACCGCCTCAACGTAGGAGACGAAGGTCCTCATTTGTAGGCCGGGTACCCTCACCCGGCGCGGATCATGAATCGCCGCGTGGGGGCACGCAGCCTACAGAACGGAACTGAGCCCGGTCGCCCGTCCGCTCTCCCCAGTCCGGGCCCAGTTGCTGCTTCCGTTACGCCGGAGGCGTTGCAGCCGATAGCCCCGGGTCGCGCGAAGCGCGCACCCGGGGGAAATGCGTGAAGAAGGACACGCACCCCGAAGGCGGTGCGAAGATCTCCCCTCTGCAACCGCTGCCGGGATTGTTCCCCTTTCTCCACGCCAACCCGGGGTCGCTTCGCACCTCGGGCTATCCGCTCCAACACCTCTGGAATCTGGGAACTGGCCACTGGGAACTCCCCCTCCGCCTTACCTTTGGCATCAGGCCCCAGCGTAGAAGCCCCGAGTAATCTCCTTCGCAAGCCGGCTCGATTCAGCCTTCCCCTTGGTCTTCGCCAGTTGGCGGGCGCGATCCCCCAACTCGCGAGGCGTCATGGGTTCCGCGACCAACTTGATCTTCAACCCTACCGCCTGTGCCGCGCGGCTCATGGACCGGAATGTAATCGAGGTATTCTCCTCATCCAGGATCCGACGAACTGCGGTGCGCCCGGTCCCCATCCGGTCGGCCAGCGTGGTGATCGAAATCCCCTCGTGCGCCATCCGGTCGAGAATCGCTGCCGTCAGGGACCGCTTGATCTCGATGTCTGCTGCCATGCCTTCACGATTGGCCATGAAGTCTGGAATGGTTCATTTTTGTACCAGTGTCAAATCTTCATCCAAGTGGAAACCCCGCGGGACCAACTCCACCCGACGCCTCCGGCACACCCCATTGGAGGCCGCGTGCCCCCACGCGGCGCTTCCTGCATCCGCCGGGTGGGGCACCCGGCCTTCAATCGAACCTCTCTGGCCACTGGCAGCTGGGCTCTGGCAACTCCCCTCCAAACTTGAATCTTGAAACTTGAATCTCCCGGCCGCCTCCACCCTTGCCGTTTTCCCGGAAGCCGCCAGTTTCCCACCAGCTTTCACCACGAACAGGTAGGCACGCGCATGCACTTCTTCACTCCCGGCACCCCCGACGGCGTCATCACGGACATCCACTTCTCCGCGAACGGCGCCTTCACCGGCGTCGCCCAGTTCGAGCTTCCCGAACCCATCCAACGTCGCCTCGATGCCGGAGCCACGGCCGTGTTCGCAGCCCGCAGCCGCATCTGTCGCCTGGGCATCAGCATTTCCCCTACTGCCAAGCCCACCATCGAAGGCACCCGCGCCACGCTGCACTTCGCCGGACGCGCCATCATCCCGTCTTACCAGCTCGAATCCCTACTCCAGCCCTGTGTCGTCCCGGGCGTCAGCATCGGACGCCTCGTCGCCTGTGATCCCGCCCAGCGTTGCGGGGCCGACGAAACCCATCGCGCACTCACCGAGCGCCAACTCCTCCTGCCGCGCGGCTACACGCTCCAGGCCGATGGGGCCATCGAGTTCCCCTCGCAGTTCTGCCGCTACGAATTCCCGGCCCCGATCAACCGCGACCAACTCTTCGCCGTCCTCAACCGGCACTACGGCAAGGAACTCCTCAACGCCCTGCAGGTCCGCAAGACCGTGGATTCCCTGATCCTACATCCCGGCGAAGGGCTGATCACGTCGTGTGCGATGTTCCTGCACCGGCATTACCTCGTCCTCGACACCGAACCCGCGAACTCCGCCGCGCACCTTTCCGCGCGTGTTCTCGATCCGGTGGAAACGCGCCTCTCGAAGGTCTTCCTGGAATTCGAGAACGCCTCCAACGCCGTCATCGTCAACCCGCGCGCCCGCGCCTACATCTACCGCGCCGACCAACGCGAGTATTCGACCCGTACCCTGGTGAGCGTGGGCAGCCTCGGAGCCGAGGAACGCGGTCGCGACTCCTTCCATCAGATCGAGTCGCTCTTCTCCTCCGCCCGCAAGATGGCTGGCGGTGCCCCGGGCCGCGTCGTCTGCGCCTACGACGACAATCCTCTTTCCGTGGGCGAGATCGCCACCGGACTGGCCACCGGAGCCAGTGGTGCCCGCTGCTTCTTCCACGCGCCCCGCCACGCTCTCCAGCGCACCCCCGAGGCCATGCGCCGGCGCGCCAAGGACCTCGCCGCAAGCCACCGCCTGCCCACCGACCGTCCCATCACCCTCTTCTCGGAATACTTCCCCGACACGGTCGAATTCCCCGAGCTGCTCAGCTGCGCTGCCGCCGGAAACCTCAAGGCATTGGTCTTCCGTCAGGCCTCCGCCGAACGCGGCCCGTTCTTCTCCGAGCGCGACCACATCCGCATGGCCGACCTCGCCGACTTCGGCACCGAGATCTATTGGAGCAACCCGCTCCTGAAGCACGTCGCCAAACTCACCCAGAAGGACCGACGCGCCTTCTTCGTGCCCGAGAGCCGCGTCGATGAATTCCAGGACTCCGTCGTCATGGCCGTGTACGGCTCGGTGATGGACCTCACCGACATCGACCAGCATCGCCTTGCCGGCATGCTCGCCCGCTTCAAGCAGCTCTTCGGCACCAGCCTGGCCTTCCTCACCGGCGGCGGCGGCGGCGTCATGAAGCACGTCTCCGAACTCGGGACGCAGCTCAACCTGATGGTGGGCTCCAACTACCTCGAGAACGCCGACCAGAACATCGATTCCACCGTCGGCTTCTACCAGATGTTCCAGGGCGGCTCGCGCCACATGCGCCAGCGCTGGTTCGAGGTCGCCCGCTTCCACCTCTTCTGCATCGGTGGCGTTGGCACCCTGGAGGAAATCGGGCTCACCCTCACCGACATCAAGCTCGGCCTCCTCAACCGCGAACCCATCATCTTCTTCGGACGCGAGAACCACGACCTCTACTGGAACGCCCTCGCCGCCCAGCTCGGCCGCATGGTCGAATCCGGCCGCGCCCCCCGCTGGATCACCGACAACATGCTCGTCACCGACAACCCCGACGAAGCCATCGCCTTCTACCAACGCGTCCTGCAGATCGCGTGAGCAGGAGTTTCAGGTTTCAAGATTCAAGTTTGAAGCCGTCCCGCTGAAGGCCGCGTGCCCCCACGCGGCGCTGCACGAACCACGCCGGGTGAGGGCATCCGGCCTTCAGGGAAAGAGTTCCCAGTCTCCAGATTCCAGTAGCCTTTAAACCCGTCCCCATTGCCCTGGATCCAACGGTTGGTCCGACAAGGCAACGTACGCGCGCCCGCCACGGATCCAGGAAGCCGCGTGCCAGCGGCCCTCGCGGAAGAGGGAAAGGGCTTCCGGGGCCTCCGGTCCCACCGCCGTCCGCGGCACCGCGACCACGTGGACGATGGCGGTGTCGCCGGGCGTCCGGAAACACACCAGTACCGCCACCTCTCCCCGCCAGGAGAATCGTCGGCAACCCAGCGTGGCCAACTTGCCAAAACCCTCACCCGGATCCATCCCACCCGAAGCCCCGGAGCTTTCCAGGAAAGCCTGAAGTTCGGCCAGCCTTCCGCCTGTATGCTCGAAGACATGGTCCCACTCGCGATCCAGAAAGTAGGCCGCAGCGGCAGCAAGAGACCTTTCGGGAGAACCCGCGGAGGAGTTCGGCTGCCCAAACATCCATCGGGCCGCAATCCCGGCCCCGCCCATCACGGCCAGCCCCGCTGCCCACGCGAGGACGAATCGACGTCGGGGGTGTACA
>JBIKWS010000273.1:0-5600 GCA_044356195.1 Cyanophyceae cyanobacterium | reverse complement strand
GCGAACAATCGGGTCACTCGCGTGACAGAAGTATCCCTCACCAAACGGATGCCGGAATTCCTCACCACCATCCTTCAACCGGACTCCGACAACCGCGTTGGTCGCGAGGACCAGCAAGCCGGGTTCACCACCTATTCGCCCCGTCGCGGGCACGTTGAAACTCGAACCCTTGCCTCCGGTGGTCCATCGGACCTTGCCCGTCTCCTTGTCCAGAAGTGTCCCGTTGCTGCCGTAATTCAGGACCACACCTTCCGGTGTCAGTCGCGGAGCGCCCGCGATGCCCCATGGCGAAAGGTCGGTCTTGTTCGATTCCACCAGGTTCACGTCCCACACGGTCTCACCAGTGGCTGCCTTCAACCGCAGGACGCGGGCCGGCTTGACCACCACGTACAGGGAGTCGCCCTCCAGGACCGGCGTCGCGTTCGGTCCGCCCTCATACATCGTCGCAGCCAGCGGGCTCTCCCATTCCCGGGTCCACACAGCTTTTCCGGTGGCCGCATCGAGGCAGAAGAGCGTGGCCGTATCCGACTTGTCCCGGTTACCCATCGTGAACAAGCGGCCGCCCGACACACTGACGGCGGTGAATCCGACACCGACCTGGGACTTCCACGCCCGCTTCAGCCCATCCACCGGGAGCGCATCGGGAAACCGCTCCGGCGTGATGCCATCGCCCTTGGGCCCGCGCCAAACGGGCCAATCGCCCGCAACCGCGGATTGGGTGAGGAGGAAGGTGCCGACGACAGCGGCCGAGTTGAGGAGGATTTTCATGGGATCGAACCGAAAATTGCCCGGGCGAGCGTATCCACCCCCGCGGAGCTGGCAAGCGGCGGTCCGATCCCGTCAGTCGACGCGGTCGAGGTTTTCCTCGCGATCGCGCCCACCCGGAATCGGTTTCGGATTCAGATTGGGGCGCAACATCCGCTTCTGGCGTTCCCGGTCGCCTGCATTCCGGACGATCGGAATGGGCTGTTCGGAATTGATGTCCAGACCGGTCACGTACATCGCGGCAGATCCGGTCATCGGCAGCGGAATGAAGTCCTGGACCTGCTGGAGGTTCCACTTTTCCTTCTTCAGGAACTCCTCGACCGCGCCCATCTCCTTCTCGGTGCAGCCCGGGAAGCTCGAGATGAAGTACGGCACGAGATACTGCTCCTTGCCGGCGGCCTCGCTCAGCTCGAAGAACTTGTCCATGAACGCCGGGAAATCGCCCGCGGGCTTGCGCATCCGCCGCAGGACCTCGGGATGCATGTGCTCCGGAGCCACCTTCATGTGGCCGGAAACGTGGTTCTGAACCAACTCCTTCATGTACTCCGGTGTCCGCAGGGCCACATCCATCCGGATGCCAGACTGCACGAACACGTGCTTCACCCCGGGCTGGGCGCGCGCTCCACGCAAGATGTCCAACCCCGGCTGCTCATTGATTCCGAAATGCGGGCAGATCGAGGGCCAGAGGCAGCTCGGACGGTGACACTTCTTGCACGCCTCCGCATGGCCGTTCTGGGCCGCATAGAGGTTTGCCGTGGGTCCACCCAGGTCCGAGATCGTCCCCCGGAAATTCGGCGAATTCGCCAGCCGCCGAACCTCCTTCAACACGGAGTCCACGCTCCGGCTGGACAGGAACTTCCCTTGGTGGAAGCCCAGACCGCAGAATGTGCATCCTCCCGCGCACCCGCGTGAAACGATGATCGAATCCTTGATCGTCGCGAACCCCGGCACCGGCAGCTTGTAGGTGGGGTGGGCCAACCGCATGAAGGGATACTCGTAGAGCGCATCCAGCTCCGGACCATCCACCGGCATCGCGGGCGGTTCCATGTAGACCGCACGGTTCCCGTGCATCTGGACCAACCGCTTCCCGCAATACGGCGTCTGCTGCGCCTCGACCACCTTGGTCAGGCGCATCAGGTGGGTCTTGTCCGCCTGCAGTTCCTCCCACGAAGGCAGGATGATGCAGTCGCTGAAATCCATCGCTGCCGTCGCCTTGCTGCCCAGGAACAACGTCGTCCCGGGGATTTCCCGGAAGTCCCGGTTGCCTTCCTGCAGCCGATGGACGATTTCGCGGACCGCCCGTTCACCCATGCCGTACACCAGCACATCCGCCTTGGCGTCCGCCATGATGGAGGGCTTGAGCTTGTCTTCCCAGTAATCGTAATGCGCCACCCGGCGCATGCTGGCTTCCATCCCGCCCAGGACCACGGGGACTCCCGGGAAGGCCCGCCGCGCCATCTGCGAGTAAACCACACCGGCGTGGTTGGGACGTTTCCCCGGGATACCTCCCTCGCTGTACACGTCCTCCTTCCGCTTGTGGCGGGCGGCTGTGTAATTCGACAGCATCGAATCCAGGTTCCCTGCCGTCACACCCACGAACAGCTTCGGCGTCCCCATCACCTGGATCGACTCGATCGTCTTCCAGTCGGGCTGCGCCACGATGCCGACGCGGAGTCCGTCCGCCTCCAGCACCCGCCCGATCATCGCCGCCCCGAAGGACGGATGGTCCACGTACGCGTCCCCGGTGATGATCAGCACATCGAGTTCATCCCATCCCCGGGCATCCATTTCGGCGCGGGACATCGGCAGGAACCCCTCGTACTCCTTCGGGATCGTCTTTTTGGCGGCACTCATTTCCAGACTGCGATCATGGCCATGTGTTCCAAGCGCGGCAACCGCAGACCTTGCCAGAGTGGCGATCTGCGGAATTCTCCCTACCCCTCTCAGGGGAGCCCTACTTCGAGCTGACGAAATCGACCCGGGCACTCAGCTCGGGGGTCAGGTAGCGATCCGGGTTCCGGATCTGGACCTTCACCTGCAGGGTCCCCTTCTGCCGACTCGCCTCCGGCGCGATCTCCACGACCGCACCCTCGTATTTCCGATCCGAGTAGGCTTCCGGCGAGACCACGCACCGTTGCCCGATGGCGACCTTCGCCAGGTCGGATTCCCCAAGATCAATCTCCACCTGCAGGTCTCCCAGATCCGCCACGGCGACCAACGACGTGCTCGGACCTCGTCCTCCCCCGAACGTCTGGGGCGTCACAAGCTCGTTCGCATCGACCAACTTCTCCAGGACGATCCCGTTGACGGGCGAACGGATGACGCACCAGTCGATCCAGGTCTCCAGCAAGCGTCGGCCGCCTTCGACCTGCTTCACGGTCGCCTCTGCGGAAGCCATCGCCAGACGGGCATCATCGAGGAACTTCTGCATCTCCACCTGGCTGGCTACCAACCCTTCCGCCCGCTTCAGATCCATCCGCGCCCGATCCACGGCCACCCGGGCCACGGCCAACTGGCCATCATTCTCGGCCAATCGGGCCTGGTATTCCGAATCGTCCAACCGCACCACCACCTGGCCGTTCGTCACGGAATCCCCCTTCCGCACCCCGATCCAGTTCACGATCCCCATGAAGCGCGGACTGATCTCGATCCGCTCCCGCGCCACGATGTACCCGGTCACGGTCAGGACGGAACCCTCCACCCGCGACGAACCAGCCGAGGCCGCAGACGTCGACGAAACCGCGTTGGTGCCCGGAGCGGATGCGGTCGACGTTGGCGGCTTCGATCCCGGCTTCTTCTCCGCCGCCTTCACCGTTGAGCGGACGTTATCGCCGGCACGGGGAACGGCGAAATAAGCGGCGGCTCCAATGACCAGCAGCGCGACGGCCACGATCCACAAAGTGGCACTGCCTCGACGTTGCTTCTGCTGCGACGAGATGCGGAGACGCTCCAATGGGTCCTGGCTCATACGGATTTCAGTGCGGAAATGACGGGAATGCGGGCCGCGCGCAGGGCCGGCAGCAGGCTGCCAACCACTCCGATCACCACGGCAAAGAGCAGGCCTTTCGCCATCAACATGGGCGTGACCTGGAACTGGAAGACCGTTTCGGCAAAGGACTGGAAGTCGAGCGTCCCGGTGCTGAACCCATCGGTCAGGCGGGCCAGCGCACAGCCGAAAATGCCACCCAATGCTGCCAGACAGGCTCCCTCGATGAGGAAGCACACCACGACCGACTTCCGCGAATATCCGATCACCCGCAGCGTGCCGACTTCCCGGGTCCGCGACGCCACGCTCGCGTACATCGTGTTCATCGCGGCGAACACCGCCCCGATCGACATCGCCACACCCAGCAAGCCGGCGATGATCTTGATCGGTGCCGCGGTGACCGTCTGCCCCTTGTAGTACTGGACCTCTCCTTCGGCCCGGAGCGCCAACCGTTTGTCCGTGTCGATCCGGTTGGTCAGGACCGTCATCGCATTCGTATCCCGCGGACGCAGCAAGATGCTCGAATACTGGTCCCGTTCGAAGATGGCCCGACATTCATCCGAGTCCATCCACGCCTCCGAATCGAAGGCGCTGCCGCCCGCATCGAAGTGGCCAACCACCTTCAACCGTGTCAGACCCGCTTTCACCGTTCCGCCCAGTTCGAAGCCCTGGAAACGCTTGGCCAACCGCTGGGCGACCACGATCTCCCGCTTGCCGGGTTCGAACCATCGGCCTTCCACCAACGACACCTGCGGACGCAATTCCATCCCACGGGCGGTCAAGCCGCGCAGCAGCGTGTTCGCCTCGCCGGTCCCGTCCACGCGCGGCACGGAGACGATCATGATCACCTCGGCCGAGATCAACGGTTGTCCGGCTTCGTTGCGCGCAATCTCCTCCATGTACGAAAGCGTCTTGAAGTGATCCCGCGTCACGAGGCTGCCGGACTCCGCCTGCGAACCACGCCGCACCACGAGGACGTTCCGTTCATCCCCGGTGTTCCCGGAGCTCGCCTCGATCCCGCGCGCCACCGCCTGCAAAACCACAAACACCGCCACCACCGCACCAATCCCCAGGATCGTCGTCAGCGACGAGCGCCATCGGACGAGGACATTCCGGACGTTGTACTGGATGGGCAGGCCCGCCAGCGTGGCGAGTCCCCAGACTGCGCCAACGCCGGCCGCAACCAGGCCCACCAACACCAACCATTCGATTCCTGTCGTGCCGCCTCTCATCGGGATTCCTCAGTCCAGCGTCTTCAAGCCTTCGACCACGCTCATCCGTCCCACCGAAATCGCCGGTCCGATGGACGAAACCACACCCAGCACCGAGGCCACCGCGGCCGCCATCCCGACGATCCGCGGCGTCACCTCAAACACGATCAGGAAGCCATTGGTCATCTGCTGGATGTCGGAGAAGGTCCAGAACGCCCACGCGCCTCCGATGCCGACCGCCCCTCCGATCACCGACAGGCCAAAGCCCTCGGCAAGGATGAAACCGAACAGATCCCGTCGTTGGAAACCCAGCGCCTTCAGCACGGCCAATTCCCGGAAACGCTCGCGCACCGCCATGCTCATCGTGCTCACCGCCACGAGCACCAGGGTGAAGACCACTACCAGGTTCACGCCCCGGATCAGGTTGCTGACATTGCCCCACATGCTCACGAACCCCATCTGAAAGGCGCGCTCGGACTCCGCACGGACTTCCGCCGATGTGTTGGCAAAGGTGTCGTTCACCTGCTGGATCACTCGGTCGGCCACCTCCACCGACTCGGCCCGCAGATACCACGTGCCCACCGTTCCGGGATCTCCGGACAACTCGTCCAGCAGCTTGTGGTGAAAGAAGATGTTCC
>JBIKWS010000272.1:0-5615 GCA_044356195.1 Cyanophyceae cyanobacterium | reverse complement strand
GTGTTCGCCGGCACCGGGATAGAGCTTCTGGTACTCGATGGATTGGAGACCGACGATGGCCGCGACACCGAGGATGTCGTGGGCGTTGGAACCGCGGGAGACGTCGGCCGCAGGGCGATCGAGGCCGAGGAGGATCTGGCCGTAGGCGTTCGCGCGGGCGATGTGCTGGATCAGCTTGGAGGCAATGTTGCCCGAATTGAGGTCGGGGAAGATCAGCACGTTGGCGCGTCCGGCGACCTTGGAATCGGGCAGCTTCCGGGCGGCGATCTCGGGGATCAGGGCGGCGTCGACCTGCAGTTCGCCGTCGAAGTCGGCCTCGAAGAATTCCTCGGCCGCCTTCTGTTGCGCGAGGGCGGTGGCCGCCTTGACCTTGAGGACCGAGGCCTGGGAGGAACTGCCGTGGGTCGAGAAGGACAGGAACGCCACGCGCGGCTTGGACCCGAGCATCTGGCGCGCAAGACGCGCGGTGGAGATGCCGATGTCGGCAAGCTGTTCGACCGTGGGATCCGGGATGACGCCGCAATCACCTAGAAACAGCGTGCCGCGATCACCGAACCGGGAGTCCTCGACCTCCATCACCATGCAGGAGGACGCGGTCGTCGTGCGCGGGGCGACCTTGATGATCTGGAACAGTGGGCGCAGGACGGATCCGGAAATCTCGTTGGTGCCGGAGATGAGGCCGTCGGCCTGGCGCATCCCAACCATCATCGCGCCGAAGTAGTTCGGCTTGGTCATGGCTTCGCGCGCTTCCTGTTCCTTGATGCCCTTCGAGCGGCGGATCATTTCGAACCGCTTCACGAAGGAGTCGAGGTCGGGGCTTTCGGACGGATTGATGATCCGGATGCCTTCGAGGGAGACGTTGAGTGCGGCCGCCGCTTCCTTCACCGCGGAACGTTCGCCCAGCAGGATGGGCACTCCGAGTCGCAGGGAGTGGAACTGCCGGGCGGCCTGGAGCACGCGCGGTTCGGTTCCCTCGGGAAAGACGATGCGCTTCGGATGCCGCTGGAGCTTCTCTATGACGCCGCCAATGAATCGCATGGGAGGCAGGCTAGCCGGATCCTGGCTCGGTGGCCAGCGGGCAGTCAGGGCAAGGAAACCCGGAAGCTGGGAACGGCTTGGTTGGCGAAAACGGCTTGCGAGGCGACGCTCCCGGAATGCCTGAGTTGCCCGAAGTCGAGGTCCTGCGCCGCCATCTGGACGGGGTGTTGCGGGGGCGTCGTGTGCTTTCCGTGGAGGTCCTTCGTCCCCGTTTGGTGCGGCCCACGGGAACCGATGCGTTGCGCGCGCTGTTGGTGGGCATGCCGGTGCACGCGGTGGAGCGTCGGGGAAAACACCTGCTCTTCAACGGGCCTCACCCCTCCGGACCGGGCGGCCAGATCATCGGGCACCTCGGGATGACGGGACGCATGTTCGTCGATGATGGCGTTCGGGAGTTGCCGCGTCACGCTGCCGTGGTGCTGGGTTTGGATCAGGGCCGTTTTGTCTTCGAGGATCCACGCCAGTTTGGACGCTTCCACGCGGACGTCTCCGTCCTTCGCGGGATGGGCCCCGAGCCCTGGGATCCGGCGTGGACACCGACGGTGTTCGGTCAGCGGATTGACGGGTCCGCACGATCCATCAAGGAATTGCTCCTCGATCAATCGGTGGTGGCAGGCGTGGGAAACATCTACGCCAGCGAGGCGTTGTGGCAGGCGAAGATCCTGCCCACGCGCCCGGGTCGTCGATTGAAGCCGGACGAATGCGGACGGCTGTGGACGGCTGTCCGCAGCGTCCTCGAGGAGGCCATCGCACTCGGCGTGCGCGCGCAACCCGACTTCGCCGCGGGGGCCGGCGGACTTTTCTACTACGGGGAATCCGGTGTTGGATCCGGTGTCGAGGAACGCTTCCGTGTGTACGACCGCGCCGGACAACCGTGTTCCCGCTGTGGCGGGGCGATCCAACGGTTGGTTCAGGGCGGACGGAGCAGTTTCTTCTGCCGCGGATGCCAACGCTGAGGTGCAAAGGGACGCAGGCGATGCGTCCATGCTGTGAGAAATATTGAAAATGCCCTTGAGCCGGTGGGCGGTGTTTTGCATTCATTTCCGCCCGCCCGTTACCGGGCGCATCCGTGGTAGGATGCCGGAGTGGTCAATCGGAGCAGACTGTAAATCTGCCGGGCTAACGCCCTTCGAAGGTTCGAATCCTTCTCCTACCACCATCTTCTTGCGGAGTTTCCAGTCGCCAGGAAATCTCAACACGTCTCCCCCGTCCAAGGCACCGCTTCGTGACTCGGGATCGGGAGGATCGAGCGCAACCAGATCCCTTGCCAGACGAGTCGCGCGGTCGCTCCGACCCGGAGCCGGGCCCAATCCTGGAGGGGGAGGACGCAGCTGAGGCAGGAGCCATCCTCGAGTTCCACCTCCACGACGTATCGGGCACGAGGCGAGAGATCGACGTCGCTGAAGTTTTCTTCGGGCCCCCGGTGGATCCGATCGCGCTCCGCTTCGGAGTCGATGACCGTCGCGTCGGCTGAACGGACGCGCAAAAGGGGAGACAAGCAACCGAGGATGCCGCGGACGAAGGTGGAACGGGCGGGTGGGGAAGCCGCGCTGATGGCCGCGACGAGCGTGGTCACTCCGAGGGCTGCTTTCCAGCGGGCCACCTGTAGTGCGTCTGCGGCGATGCTGCTGGAGAAGGCGATTGCTCCGACGACAGCGAGGCATCCGATGCTGGCTGGCCAATCGATGAATCCGTGGGTTCGGAGATGGAGCCTCATTCGGAACGGAAGTGTTGGACGGTCGAATCAGCGGAAGCCGTTCGGAGGTGCGCCCTGAAGTGATTGCTTGGTGGGCGAGGAGGGATTCGAACCCCCGACCAACTGCGTGTAAGGCAGCTGCGCTAACCGCTGCGCCACTCGCCCGTGCACCAAGCGTGCTGAACCAGTTACCAACCCCGATGAAAAATGGCGACAGCATTTTCAGGCGGATCGGTTCGAGAGGGGGCAGCTCTCGAATCTGCCCCGCATGGAACGGGGTGGCGACGTCCTCGTCGCCCTCACTCGCCGTTTCCCCAGGCGATGAGGACATCGCCGCCCCGATCCCATTCTCATTCTCAGACGGGGGCAGGGTCCAGCTGCGCACTGGGGGAGGGTGATGGGGGAGGAATCAGAGGGGCCGCCGGTGCGGAGAAGAACGATGCCCCGTCGTTGATCGTCATCGAAGCTCGAGGGATTCCCTGTTGCCAGGAAGCGCATTGAGCGGGATCGGGTCGGATGTCAGAAAGACTTCCATTTCGTCCAAAGGACGATCCACGTGGATCGAAGCGGGCGGTGGACTCCGGAATGACGGGATGGAGGCACGTGCGATCAGACCGGTTTGAGGTCTAGATGTTCTGTCCGGGCGGCTTGGTTCGCAGTCAAGCTGACAACCCCATCGGGTACGAAAGTGCAGCGCCCAAGTGCGGAGCACCGACAGAGAGCAGCTCACGGCGTGAGCCGTGATTTGGAGCGTGAACGGGAACCAGCCGCGGAGGGGCGAAAGATTCCTGGGGGAGCGGGTTCTGTCGCCCCGCTGGGGCTGGGGTCCCAAAAACCACCTTCACCCACGACTCACGCCGTGGGCTACTGTCTTTCGGCCCTCCGGGCCTGGGGCGGCCAGACAGGACTCCAGCGATCGATAGCCTCCAAGGAGTCCGCAGAGGCATTGCACACGGAGTTGGCCCTTGCGGGGAGGTCGGCCTACGGGTGTGCTTTGGGGAGGATGCCGATACCCGATGACGAGATCCGTCTTTGCTGGGGAATGACCCTCCCGGGGACCCGCAAGGAGCGGCCTGCCCAGTGCACGACGATGCAGGTCAGCCTGCTGGCGGCTCTGGGAAACGGCGATGTGCCGACGACGCGCAAGATCCTTCGCGACGGGAAGTCGTGCCTCAAAAAGTTCACGGGTTCGGAGTTGGCGGGCTTCCTCGGAATGGCGATGGCAGGCGGCGCTGCGGCCTCGGAGTTGCTCGATGCCCTTCTGCAAGCCGGTGTTCCGGCGCAATGCGCGCGCGATGAATTGGGGATCGAGTATCAGAGCACGCCGCTGGTCCTGGCGGCCAAGCTGGGAAGACTCGACTTGGTGCGAAAGCTCGCCGATGCCGGAGCGGACGTCTTCTGGTCGAGCCCGACGGGAGCCAACGCGCTTTCCGAGATCCACCCGAGCCGGGCTTCCCAGGATCGATTCGTCGACACGCCGGACGTGGCCCGCGTCCGGGAATGGCTTGTATCGCAGGGGCTGAAGATCGACCCGACCTGCAAGGACAGTCTGCGGAAACTGGGTTGGGCTTCCAGGGATCCCGACGGTTGGCAGGATGTTCCCGGATTGCTGGAACTGGGCATCCCGATCGAGGAGACCGGATGGACGTCGTTCATGCTCGATCTGGCCCTGCGCCGCGCCCGTGTGGAGCAGGTGACCAGCGTGGCACCGGAAGAGTTGAAGCACACCGATGGTTGGTCACGGACACCGTTGCTTCTGGCGGTGGCTGCGGGTGAGGTCGCGATCGCACGGGCGTTGGCGGAACACGGCAGTGACATGGAGGCGGTCGGTCATTGCGGTGCCACTGCCCTTCATCTGGCTGCGGAGTATGATCGGGTCGAAATGATCCGATGGTTGGTCGGGGAGGGCGTCACCGTGGACGGCGTGGATTCATTCGGTCATACGGCTCTGGAGTCGGCGGTGAGTTCGGATTCCCTCGGCGCGGCGGCGGTGTTGATGGAACTCGGGGCCAACGTGGGGGTGCGGGATCCCCAGGACTATGGTTTGATCCATCGGGTTCCCTTTGGCCGGAGCCTCGGGATGCTGAAGCTCCTGTTGGCTGCCGGCCTTGAGGTCAATGACGTCTCGGGCGGGGGATCCTGGCCTCTGCACGACGCGTGCGAGGCGGGCGATGTCGAGGCCGTGCGGTTCCTTCTGGAGCATGGTGCTGATCCCAACCTGACGTCCACTGGGGAGACGGCGCTGTTCGCCGCGGTTGCGAAGGACAACCTCGAATGCGTCCGCCTGCTGCTGGACGCGGGCGCGCAGGTGAATGCTCAGGATGTCGACGGATGGACCTGCCTGTTCCGTTTGCGCTCGGAGGCGGTCGCGCAATGTCTCCTCGAACACGGAGCCGATCCGGGGCTGCGGGATCAGACGGGCGGCCTTCCCGAAGCCTGGGAAGACATTCCGAAGGCGATCCGCGAGATGCTCCGATCCCGGCGCGGAGGTCGCGGGTTATAGTCTCCAGGAGGGGCGCAGGATTCCGGGGGGATTGGGTTCTGTCGCCCCGCTGGGGCTGGGGGCCCACAACCCAAGTCCACCCACGACTCACGCCGTGGACTACTGTCTTTCGGCCCTCCGGGCCTGGAGCGCCGGTTCCCGGTTCAACGTTCGTGGACGACGACGACGCCGGGTGGGATCTGGATCTGGTCGAGGGCGATGGTGCCGCCTTTCCAGAAGTGCAGTTCGACCACGTAACCGGGTTCCTGAGCGGCCTTGCGGCGTTCTTCGGGGGTGGACTTGGGATCGAGGGAGAGCTTGCCGAGATTGTGCCAGCCTCTCGGGCAGGTATAGAGCTGCCAATCGCACGGGCGTCCCTCCTTCGACCACGGGGATTTG
>JBIKWS010000271.1:0-5618 GCA_044356195.1 Cyanophyceae cyanobacterium | reverse complement strand
CAACCTCACGCGGTTGCTCTAGGCGTTCACGGCAGCAGCCGGACGCGGTAGAGGCCGGCGGGTTCCGGCGGGTTTTCCCCGAGCCGGATGCGCGCGATCCCGTTGGTGTCCGTCGCGGCGATATCGGGTTCCAATGGCTGCCAGATGCCGCCGAGCGTTGCCTGCTGTTCGATCCGATAGGAGCGCCCGGTGAAGGCATTCCACCGCAGTTCGAGGTCCGCAAGGGCGGGATCCCAGGCCGCGCCGACACGGATGTTCAGGGCATTGGCCGCGGGCAGGGCGTTGGTGGTGCCCGGTGTGGGCTGCGCGAGCCGCAGGAAGGGTCCATCCGCGCCGTCGCCCCAGCGACCCTCGGCGATGTCCGTCGTCTGGGTTGTGTAACGGATGGCGTCGACGCTCCGACCGAGGTTGTCGAAGAGGGCGATGTCGGAACCACTGCGGGCCAGCTGGAAGCTCACGTGCAGGGATTGCCCGGCGCGGGTCTGTTCGGGTTGGCCATCGGCCCACACGACGAGGGCCGCACGCGGCTGCAGCACGAACCCCGGCGGGATGGTGTAGCGCGCGGGTCGGGTGAGATCGTCGGTGACCGTATAGCCGGCGAGATCGACTGGGAGGTCGCCGATGTTATAGAGCTCGAACCAATCGTCGAAGCGACCATCGACCGGATCAGCGACAGCGCTGTTGTTGGAGGCGAGCCACTCATTGATGCGCACCTGGGCCAGCGGTGGAGCGGTGCCGGTGGCGAGGACCTGGATCACGTCGAGCGCACCGGGAACGACGGTTCCCGAGCGATCAACACCCGTGACTTCAAGCCGGTTGGTGCCCGGGCGCAGGCCCAACCGCATCGTCCAGTTGGTGGTGGTGGTCCATTGGACCGGCCAATCGACATTGTTGAGACGGAGCGACGCCACGCGCACAGGCGCGGTTCCGGTGAGGCTGACGATCGAGTCGGCGGTGGTGAAATCGTTTCCGTTGTTGGAGCGGATGGCGAACGCCGCGCGGTGCCGTGCAAGCTGCCCGTTGAGGTAAGCGCGGCGTTGCGTGATCCAGGAGCTGATGTCGGCGGTGGATGCCGGTCCCGTACCGGCGGCCTGCAGCGCCGCATGCCGCGGCGCGAGGAAGGCCTCGATCGGGGAACCCAACCCGACCTGGAAGAACCCACCCATCGATTCCTCCAGCGCAGTCCAATACTTCCGGACCAGCGGTGGCGACTGGTACATGCGGTTCACGACCGGATCATTGCACTCGAAGAGCGGTGCATTGGGCGGGTCGTTGAACACACCGAGACCGACGTCGAAGTCCCAGCTCATGAGCGCCCACCGGCCGCGCTCGGGCTTGTAGAGGAAGGTGTTCTTGCCATTGGGATTTCCGAAAGCGTCCCAGAACGAAGCGAGATCGTTCATGGCAAAGGTGCGCATCCAATGGTCGACATCGATGAGTGCCTCGGCGGAAGTGGGCAGGCTGGCCGCCGGCACGTTCACCGCGTCGATGAGGGCGAAGAGATCGGAGAAGTCGTTGGCGGAGCCACGGACCGCACGGGGGCGCCAATTCCATCGGTAGCGACCGACCTTCTTTGCGCCGCCGCTATTGAAGATCTCGAGCGTGTTGAGGATGCAGGGATCGAGGCGGCTGCCGCCGTCGTCGAATTCATTCCAGCAATCCGTCTTCCAGAGCGAACCGTCCTCGTCGCCCGAGAAGAACTCGCGGATGGTGTCCGAGCCCGGCTGCTGGATGTCTTCATAAACGGCTCCGCGGCGCTGGCCGTTGACGTAGAGGTGGACATGCCGCCGATACATGTTCGGCAACCCGAGGCGTTCGAGGAACCAATACATGAGTTGCTCGCGCAGGTACGTGCCATCGCGGATGGGCCAGTCGAGCAGCACGCGCGTCCCGCCGAGGAACAGGTCATCGTCCGGAATGCCGATGTCATAACCGCACAGGTTCCCCACCGGCGAATCATAGATGCCCGCGGTATAGGAGCTGCCGGAGTACTTCGCCGCCGCATTATAGATCACGCGGTTGGTTCCGAAGACGAGGGTCGCGTCGAGCCCCTCGTTGCTCATGATCTCCCGCGATGCCCAGCGGCTGATCGTCGATTGCGTCAGCCACATCCGGTAGGTACCCAGCGTTCCCGGTCCCACCGTTTCACCAAATCGCACGAGGCATTCCTGTCCGGGGGCAAGCGCCGGGAAGACGGCGGTCGCGGGTGTGCCGGCCGCGTCCCGGGCTTCGATACGAAACGCGACAAGCGTTCCCGCGGGCTGGCCCGGAATCACCCCCACGAACTCTCCGTCCCCAGCGCGTTCGTCCCCGTTCTGGCCATCATCCCGCATTGGCACGGTGACGAGCGTCGCGGACGGATCGATGCGGTACTTCAGCTCGGCGGTTCCGATGCGGTCGGGATCCGCAATGCGCGCGATGACCCGTACGGCCTGGTTGGCGGCCGGAAGGATGGGTTCGTGCCGGACGTCCGAAACACTCGGTCCCTGGTTGGCTCGGAAGGCGGTGTTGGTGGATCCCGGCGTTCCCGAACCCGGAGGTTGTGTGAGCGTGCCCACGACTTCGACGGATCCGTTGCGCAGGCGGAGGAGGATCTCGGGATGACCGCGCAGCCAGCGCACCCACGCGCGCAGCGTCACCCGGGTGCCATTCGAGATCGTCTGCATCAGCGGCCGCCGGATGCGGTTCGCGACGTGATCCCCGCGTTCAGTGGCCACGACGCGAAGGGCGCGTGTTCCCGTCCGGGCCCCGGAGGTCTGGAGGGTGGAAGGCCGGTGGGTGCCTTGGGCGACCCACCCGCTGATTCCGGATTCAAAGCCGCCGTTCGCCAGCACACTGCGGCCGCCGGCGATCACCTCGATGTCGTCGATCAGGGCCTCGCCTTCGCCGAGCAACAGGATCTGCAACTGGTCGGCGGCCGGCACCGAGGGATGACTGAGGTCAGCGGTCGCGGTGATCTCGACGAGGGTCCACGGCGCCCGCGTGGTTTCGTCGCTCGGCTGCCACGATCCGGGTTGGTCGGGTTCCGCGCGCGGATCGATCCGTTCCAGCGAGCTTCCGTTCCCATCCGCCCAGCGGGACCAGCGGCCACCGTCGCGCCAGGCGAATCGTTCGACGGGGACATTCACGAAGCGGTTGGTTGGAACCCCATTGATCACGATCGACTGGAGTGCGGGCCGCGTGAGTTCGAGAACTTCGCCGCCGTCGGAGAGGTTGCCGGTGAAATTGCCGATGATGCGGTCGGCGGGAACGCCAGGGTTCCTGAGTCGCAGGAGGGCGGCATCGGCGGCGACAGCGATGGCCTGCCCGGGGGCCAGGAGGGTGCCCTGGGGAAAGACGAACTGGATTCCGCGCCGGAGTTGCCATCCGGCCAGAGCGATCGTCTCCGTGCCACGGTTGAGGAGTTCGACGAACTCCTCGGACTCGCGATCGCCGGCCGGGTGGTAATGCACCTCGTTGATGACGATCTCGGGGAGCGGCACCGCGCTGTTGGCGGCGGCTGGCGTGGGCAGAACGAGGGAACGCCAGTCCGGGGATCCATCGGGGGAACGACCGGCACTGGTTCCCGGGAGTTGGGCGGGCACTTCCACGGCATCGATCACCCGCGCCTGTTCGGCGTCGTAGAGCACGACCGGAATGCGGTCATCGGACCAGGCCCAGCCCGGCGTCCCAATGCGGATCCACCCGCCGGGGCCGAGGGTGGTTCCGGGAGCGATGGGCAAGGGAACGTTGGTTCCGGCCCGCAGGAGGCCGCCTGAGATATCACGGGCGAAGGGAGCGGGATTGAACAGTTCCACGAACGGCTGCTGGGCGCCCACCGGGTTTCGGACAACCTCGTTGATCACGACCCCATCGAGCGGGGATTCCGGGTCCGGATCCGTGGTTCCGGGCGATCCGCCAACACGGGTGCTGGCCCGCCAGGCCAAAGGATCCGCCTCGCCCAGGCTCGGGCGAGCAGGCACGAGCGAAGGACCGAAGCCGGCTGCCGCCACCGGCCAGGGATCTGTCGGGCGATACTCGAGTTCGAGGACGATGCCGCCGGAAGGTTTGCGGAGGCGGAGGGTTCCGCCGGCATTGTTGAGGCGTTGGGTGGTTCCACCGACCACGTTGGTGATGCCGTGGATCTCACGGATTGCCTGGGGATCGGCCGCGATGACGAGGTACGAACGCGCGGGAAGCAGGGTTCCCGGTGGCAGGGTGATGTCCCATTCGCCGGTAAGGCGCCAGCCGCTCAGGTCCTCGACGAAGGGGTTGGAGTTGTAGAGTTCGACGAACTCGCGGTTGCGCAGGTCGGCGGACGGTGCCGGTTCGTAGTGGATTTCGGAGAAGGCGATTCCGGACCGCCGACTGGAGGGACCGGGCGGTTCCAACCGACGGGTACGTGCCGAACGATACCCAAGCGTCAGGCGGGCCACGCGACTGGTGACCGAACCCCACGGGTTGGCGACCCGGACGGAGTACTCGCCAACCCAGGACTCGGAAACCGTGGGAATCGTCAGGAGGGCGTTGGTGGCGCGAGCCAAAGGGAAGCCGTTGAAGCGCCACTGGTAGTTCAGCGGACGTCCACCCCGGGCGCTGACCGCGAACCGGGCCTCCTCGCCCGGACTGGCGGACACATCGGAGGGCTGCGCAGTCAGCGTGGGCGGGGTGCCAGGTCCCGGTGCTAGGTCGGCGGTCGCGGAGACTTCGGCGCGGAATCCGCTGGGATTGGCCCCGTCCCCGGCGTTGTTGACCACGAATTCGAGGATGTTGGTTCCGTCCACGAACCCGGTGGTGATCTCAAACGGGGCCGTGAACTGCGTGAACCCGCCTTCGTTTGCCAATCCCACGGACTGACCGTTCAACCGGACGTCCACGCCGGAGTTGTCCGACGCCCAGCGTCCGGTGAGCACGGTCGTCGGAGGATCGAACTCATCGAGGGAGAAGCGCAGCCGGTAGACGTAATTTCCCGGGGCCGTCCCATCCCCGGCGTCCGCTCGGGGGCCAATCCACTTGGAGGTTCCGTCGTTGTCGATCCAGGGAGGGATCGGAAAGCCTTCGTTGACGACCCACGCCGCGGGTCCGGGGTATTGGGCATCGGGCGATTCCACCAATTCCCAGTGCGGATCGGCCGTGCCGGCCGGAAGCGGCACGCGGAGGTCGTCGAGGCCCGTGGGATAAACGCCTGGAACCACGGCCGGCCGGGCAACGCCCGCGGACAGGAGCAGCCAGATGGCCGCCATCAGGAGTCCTGGGTTCTGAACGCTTCTCGCAGTGACCCAACCCACTCTTCTGTCCTGTCCATGGCCACCTGCCGCAGTCCCGTTCATGGGGAGCACGTTAGCCCTTCGAGGGAAACGACGCCCAGCTTCGAAACAGCGCCCGGAGTGCGAGGGCTTCGGGGCGATGTCCTCATCGCCCTGAAGTACGGCCCTGCAACGGCGACGGGGACGTCGCCTCCCCGTCTCCGGGGCGGGGCGGCGTCCACATGGGGCCCGACCGATCAGCTCATCCGCATCGGCATGATCACGTACAGGAAGGGCTCGTTGCTCTTCAGGACGCCGGGCGAAAGCTCATCAATGAGCTCGAAGTACACCTCGTCGACGTCAAGTTCCTTGAGCGGATCCATCAGGTATCCC
>JBIKWS010000270.1:0-5637 GCA_044356195.1 Cyanophyceae cyanobacterium | reverse complement strand
GCCCGGGGAGCGCCGGTGAGGCGAAAGGCCCGGAGGAATCGGCAATAGTCGGGGGCGGAGGCCGCGAGCCCACCCGCCGCCGTGTTGTTCAGGTACCACCTGTAGGGTGGAACACCGGGCACATCCGGGGTCGTGTGAGGTTCCGCATTGGGTGAACCCACGCTCTTGGCCGCAAACATCCCTCCGCAGAGTTCGGCCACCTGCTTCTCATAGCGGCGACCCTCCACCGCCTCGGCGATCGCGCCCAGGACGCCGTATCCGAAATTGGAGTAACTGGTGCCGCTTCCGGGCACGAACAACAAAGGCTGCGTTCCCGCCCACGTGAGAGCCTCCGAAAAACTCGCCGGCCGTCCCAACCCAAGGAGGCTGCCCACCGTCCCTTCGGACGGTTTGCTGCGCACGAGACCAGACGTGTGCGCGAGCAACTGATCCACGGTGATCTCCCCAAAGCCAGCCACCCAGTTCATGCCCGCCGGCGGCGTCAAACCCAGCAAGTCCACCATTCGGTTCGTTCCCTGAATCCTTCCGGCCCGGATCAGGTTCAGGATGAGCGTCGCAGTAATGGGCTTGCTGCAACTCCCCAGCAGCATTGGCGTGGAATGATCGAGCGGCGCCGTCCTGAGGTAATCCTTCCAGCCGAAGCTCCGCCGGTACACCAATCGGCCACCAAAGCCCACAGCCGCGGTCAGGCCCGGATAGCACGACTCATCCAGATACTCCTTCAGCTCCCGATCCAAATCCGCGAAGCCATCGATCACGTCGCCGCTCTCGGGCACGACGACAGGTATCGCTACTCTTGAAACATGGATCCGGCCGAGCCACTCGCGGTCGGCGCTGCCTTCGATCTCCACCAGTTCCAACCGATCAAAGGCGCGCGTGCTCGCCAAGCCGAAGAACGCAACCACGTCGTTGGTCGCGTTGAACTGAACGCGCCCCACGCGCACCGTCCCGCTCCACAGCGTCACTTCGAAGACCGAGTCCACAAACTCGCCGCCAACACCGGAACTGCCCGGCCCCGCCTCCGCGAACTGAAATCCCACGCTGTAAGCCGGCAACCCGGGCTCCAACCGCAGGTCGGTGTAGCCTTCCACCGAGATCGCCGGTGCCCTCAGCGGCGACTCGTTCCGACGTTCCCCGCCCAGATACAGTGCGGAAGCGCGTGGCAAGCGGCTAACCGTCAGAACCGAGTTGCTCCACGCACCCGTCACCCGCCCCAGATCCGGGATCTCGCCAGAAGCACTCGTGGCTCCGGTGGCTGCCAGAAACACCGACTCGTCCGTCCACACCTGCACCGAGGCCGCCGCACGAAACGCCCCAGCCAGAATCCAGGCCATCGTCCACCAGCACAGGATCTGGAATGAAGCGTTCACGGCGCCGGTGCTGTCTTGTCCGTCTTCGCGCCGTCCTCCTCCTTGTCCCCCTTCGGCAGCAGGCTCTTCAAGAGCGAGATCGGGCGCAGCAGGTTCATCAGGAACTTCGGCACGTAGCGCGGTTCCGGCTTCGGATCGCTCAAGGTTCCCTCCACGCGGTACTCAAGGAGTTTCGTCACCGGCGACAGCGCGAAACTCAGCAATCGTCCGATCAAGGGCGCATCCCGGAACAGGGCCGCCTCCATGATGGCGTCGAGGTTGCCCTCATACGAAACCGAACCCCGGTATCGCAACCGCATGGCGATCGACCGCATCTCGAAATCGCGGGTGTCCACCTTGCCGTCCCGAAGAATATAGCCCGCGGAACCCGACGTGAACCGTGTCTGACCGAGCCCCGGTGAGATCGTGTCGAAGATGGGTGAGAACAACCCGAAGATCGGCAGTCCCCACAGGTAGCCGTCCTCCATCGAGATCCTTCCCTGCCCGACGATCGTCTTCGGATCCCGTGTGTTGGCCGACGACACTTCGCCCCACCCGGTCACACGCCCTTCGAGCCGGTTGGTCTTCGGCCAGACATCGCCCAGGAATTCCCGCAACGACACGTTCGTCACCGCCAACTTCAGGCGGTAGTCCGTGTCACCCTCCGGACTCGACCAATCAAAGAAGAGGTCCCCACCCAACCGTCCGCCGCAGAAACCTCCACGCAACCCTTCGATGGCAATGGTTTCGTCCACCACATGCAACTGCGCCACCACGTTGGTCGCATGCAACCGCCACCATCGGAAGTCATCGGTGTCCACCCGAAACCGGATGTCCGTGCCGGGGCCGCCGCGCACCGCCACGACGCCATCCACCGTTGCCCGGGGCGGACGTTCGAAGCGATACGGCTCCATCATCGCTGACGTCTTCGGCCCGATGATCCGGGTGACGTTCCCCACCGGTACGTTGGCCACCGCATTCGAGAACCACAATCGTTGCCCCTCGATGTCGTAGCGCGCTCCGGGCACCCAGGCATCACCATCGGACTTCGCGCGGACATCGCGGAAAGTCATTACGCGATTTGTATAGGCGACGTCGCCATCGGCCCATTCGATCGGTTGGCCGCGAACGGTGGCATTCGTGAGCGTGACGTGGACCTGGGCACCGATCAGTTCCGGCGATTGCCAACGCCCCCACACCGAACCTTCGACAAGCGGCGGCACTGGCAGGAGCACCCGATCCATCTCCTTCTGGACCTTCTCGACCATCAACGGCCGCGCAATCATCGGGTCGATCGTCGACAACACATCGAACCGGTAGTCCTTGGTCAGCTCGTCATTCTCATACACCAACCGGGCGCTGCCCTCGGGACGCCGGATGTCGAGCGGACCGACCTTCCAATAACGGTTGGTATAGGTCATGGGTCCGTGCGCCGTCGAAGTAGGCAATCCGCGGAAGCTCAGGTTTGTGCCAGCGAGCATGGCATCGAGCGTCAACGAATTCAGGATCGCGACCCGCGCTGGATGGTCGGGAATGCCCCACCCGGGCAAGGTCAGTCCCACCTGTCCCGACAGGCGCGGCAATTGATCCAGTTCCCAACCATACTGGGCGATGATCTCCCGCGTCTTCGGTCCCATCCACCCGCTCACGGCGTGCGGATCCGCGGTCGAGAAAGCCGTCGCCTCCGCGTGCCGCGTGGACACGTCCAGGAAGGCTTCCGCCTCCAATCGGCCGTGTCCGAACTCGGCCTCGAACGGCGTGAACTCCATGAGCGGCGGGGTCCACAGCACGCCAAACTCAGCGCCATCCAGGTGCATCCGCGGCAGGGTCAGCGCATCCACCGAAACCGACGCCCACCCATCGACATGCACCAATGGTTCCCAGAAGGCCCATTCCCGGGTGGTCGCCGGTGGATTCGTACGCGGCGTCAACCCCAGCTCCAGGCCCAGTCGGGGCGTTGCCGTCCATGCCGACGTCGCCCCCGCGACCTGCAGCGAGAGGTGGAGCCCTCGCCAATCCGACGTGGAATGCGTTCCATACCCAACACCCTTCAGGCTCGTCACCGTCACAGGGTTGGTGCGCGTCAGCACCACCAAGCCCTCCAAGGACAATGTCACCGTCGAGTCGAACCCCGGTGCAGACGGCATCATCCGTGCCCAGGGCGCGTTGGTCGGAGGCAACCGCCACGGTGCGGAGGGCCCGCCCGGCATCTCACGCGTCAGGCTGCGCCCGTGGATGTCGACTGCGCGGGCCGAGGCCCATCGACTGGTGGCGTTCCCGGCCTTCAAACCCCAGTCCACGAATTCCGGAACGGCATTCGACCCACGCCAGGCGGCGCCCAGATCCACTCGGAAGCCTTCGAATCCGCCCCATGGCGTTGTGGCCTTCGCAGCGTCCACCGCAAGCTCGGCCCGCACCATTCCCGCATCGGTTTCGTCCGGTTCCACACGGATCCCCAGCTCGAACCCCTCCAGCAGACCCAGCGAGTTGGACGCCGACGAAGACCTCAACCGGAACTCCGCCGACGAACCCATCGGCGACCGGACATCGCCCACGAAATTCACCTCCACCTCGGGCGGCGTCTCAAAGCGCGTGCCATCAACCCAACGCACCGCGCGCAGGAGGTGCTGACGCCACGCCGGTTCGCGTCGGGTTTCATTCGCAGGCTTCGGCCGGGATGCCCGCAATTGCGAGGCGTTCGTCAGCACGCCGTGCGCGTGGAAGGTCCCGCCATGGCACGTCGCCGACAATTCATCGAGCTCCCACAACTCCCCCGAAACGAAGCGGAGCCGGGCCTCGACGTTCTCGATGGCGAACGGAAACGGCGGTTCGCCCTCACCCACCGGAAGCGGCAGCGTGACGCGGCCACCGCGCAGGTCCAACGACGTGATCTGGGGTGGTTGAAAGTCGAGAAGTGCCCCCCACCACAACCCAAGCCGCAGTTCCTCCGAATGGAAGATCTCCCCCGGACGCTCCGCCTTCCGGCTCAGGTTGACGTTCTCCACCACGAGACCGCGGGTCAGACGCACCCGCATCCGTGTAAACTCCAGATCAATGCCGCGCTCGCGCAACTGACCGAGCAGTGGGGCCTTGAGGAACTCCGGGATGCCAATCTGGTTGATGTACACCAGCAACCCGCCCACCAACAGCAGCACGACGTAGGAACTGCGGCGGCACCAGCGGAACGTCCGCCGTACCGGTCCACCTTTGTCCTTCCGCGGCTTCATCCGGTTCCATCGTTTCAGGGCAGCCCCAGGTATCGCACGAGGCCCTCGTACAGTCCGTTCGGCATCTCCAGCCGCAACGACCGCGGATCCTCATCAAACCGCGCCATCACATAACGGTTCGCACCCAGCATCCCGCCAAACCGGAGGCGCATCACCCGCATGACCGCCGGGGGCCCCAACCGGATCTCCACCTCGTGCGCCACCTCACCGAACTTCCCCATCCGTGTCAGCCAAGCCTCGTCCGTCACGGTGTACCGCATCGAATCCCAGTTCCCGATCTGGAACAGCATCTCGTCAATGGCGTCCGGAATGAACTCCGCCAAGGGCGTTCCCTCGGTCACCTTCCAGGTCCCGGCCTCGCGCCCGAAGACGCGCTTGCGACCCTGATGCGTCACGGTCACCTGCACCACATTCGTCGGGTCCATCCGCCAGGACCGGACCTGTGCTTCGGAATCCAGATTGAACAACACCGTGCGCGGCACCGCGTACACGCCGGGCTCGTCCAGGCGCCGGGCAAACAGCAGCGTCCCCAGGTTGTCCGCCACCTTCCCGACCTGGAGGTGGGCCGCCACGTTGGTCCCGCGCATCACCACGAATTCGCGACTCGGCCGGTCCAGGCCGTACCGCGTGAGATCCGGCACCACATCGTTGACGAACTGCGCGATCGCCATGTCCGACAGCTGCGAGAGGAGCAACTCCACCGCCGAACGTTCCGCCGGGAACGTCCGCGGCTCGGTCACCATCCAGTTCGTCCCGACCAACGCCAGCCGGAAGGAGTTGCTCCCGCGAACCTCCATCCCCGTCACCCCTTCCAACGGTCCGAACAAACGGGGATCCCGGAAATCTTCCAGCGGCCGTTCGAGCATCGTCAGTTCCTCTGCCAAGACCCGGACCACGTTCGTGTGCGACAGCCGCCGGACAAAACGCTCGCCGACGGCATTGGTCGCGACGCCGCCGACCTGCAACCGCGCGAGGTCATTCGTCCCCAGACCGATGGCCACCTCGAAATCCGGCGGCTGCAACCCGTACACCGCGCGGTCGATCACGGCCGCGTCCGTCAC
>JBIKWS010000268.1:0-5644 GCA_044356195.1 Cyanophyceae cyanobacterium | reverse complement strand
TCCGATGAACCCGGTCACCGCGATCCATCTGGAATCCGGCGACACATCCATGCAGTTCACGCCATTCGAGCCATGCAGCATCCGTTCATCCCCCGTGCCCACTGCCAGACGGTTCTCCAGATCCACCACGAACAAACGCCCGGGCAACAAACCAACGATGTTCCGGCCATCCGCGCTCAGCACTCCCCGCACCATCTGACCGAATCGCGGGTACGCCTCCGTTCCCCGGATCCTCCAAAGCCGCGTGGGAGCCTTGCCCTCCGTGGCCGGGAGCCCCCAGACATCGATCTCATCGGTCCCCGCGTGCCGCGTCACGGCCCGACCATCATTCATCACCGCCACCGCATGCGTCCCCTCCGGAAACGCGTGACGGGCACCGGTCTTCCGATCCCAGAGCCAGCATTGGTCCGTTTCCCCGCGGTACAGCACGAACCTTCCGTCGCGGGATGCCGTCGGGTGTTCCCAGGGATTGGACGTCCGCACACCGGAAACCCGCGACCCAAGGATCGCGGCTTCCCGAGGCCACCACGACAGCGTGCCGTCCTCGCTGGCGGTCAACCAACGCCCCCCCGCCCTCAACGCGAGCACATCGTGGATCCGCTCCCGATGCCCGAGAAAGAATTGAAACCGACCCTCTCCCGCGCTCCGGCTCAACAACCGTTCCGGAGGTTCCTGCGGACCTTCGCTCCCCACGGGTTGGCTAAGCCCCGGACGCACGCCGTCGTCGTACGTCACAACGTCGGGTGGCTTTTCCCCATGCCGCAGCGTCCGAAGCACCGCATCATCCGTCGCCACGGCCACCACCGGTTCCGATGGATCCGTGGCAATGCCCCGGATCTGCGCCGGGAACGCCTGCCGGAGCATTACTTCTCCGGTTTCCAATGAGACCACCTGCAAGTGTCCCATCAACCCGGTCGTGTCCCCGAGGCATTGGATCAGATGGCGGCCATCGCTGGAGAACGCCAACAACCCTGCATCCATGATCCGCGTGGAGATCGAACGCAGTATCGTCGGATTGGGAGACTCCAGATCGGCGCTCTTCAGGATCTGGATTTCGCTGCCGGCTTGGCCGATCCGCACCCACGCCAGCCATTGTCCATCCGCCGACATCGCGAAGGGCGCGTGTCGCCGCTTCGGAATCACCCGTGTCTCGCCGCTGACGACATCAAAGATCTCCGTCGCATCCCCGCGGTCTGCCCCCCACAGGATGCACCCTCCGAGCAGCAGCCGTCGGTCATCCAGCCACAACCCCGCCATGTGCCGACCCGCCGCCGTGTGCAACACCTTTCCCGTCGCCGCCTCCAGCACCATCAACAGGTCCCCGTCCGCACAGAACAGGTGCCGCCCGTCCGGCGCGAACCCGATCGCGTGGAACCCCCGGTCCAACACCACGTCCGCGTGCCGATCTTCCAACGCCGGAATCGTGATGCCCTCCTCCAACACGTCCGTCAACGGGTCCAGCCAACGCAACACCCGGTCCTCGCCCACCATGGCCACCCGCTGCCGTTGCGGAACCCACGTCATGCAACGCACCCCGCCCCCCGGAACCACCCGCTGCCGCGTCGAATCGCCCTGGTTCAACCAGCTCAACAGCCGCCACTCAAACCGCCCCTGCCCCGCCCCCTGCATCGCCAGCAACCGCGCCGCCCGCCCAAGATCCCCCTTCTCGCGGGCCGACATCGCCTCCGCGATCTGCGCAAAATACGCGTTCTCCCCCGACTTCCGCTCGGCCGCCACCGCCAGCAACTCGCTCACCTCCGACTTCCGCAGGTTGTCCTCCGCCCGCTGCCACTGCGAAAGGATCCCCGCCGCCCCGATCCCCAACGCCAGCATCAGGAACCCCACCAGCATCGTCATCACCGGCCGCATCCGGCACCAGTGCCACCCCTGCTCCACCCACGTGATCGCCCGCGCATGGATCGGTTCCCCGCGCAGGTACCGGTCCAGGTCGTCCGCCAGCTCCGAGGCCGTCGCATACCGACGCTGCTCGGGATTCTCGAGGCATTTGGAACAGATGATCGCCAGGTCGCGGTCCACGTGTCGCCCCAGCTTCGAGGCCGTCGGCTGACGCGATTCCGCCACCTCGCGGATCAGCTCCAGCGTCGACTTCGCCGCGAACGGCGGCCGCCCCGAAAGCAGGTGATGCAAAACCGCCCCCAGACTGTAGAGATCCGATCGCACCCCGGCCGCCGATGCCCCCGACCGCGCCACTTCGGGCGCCATGTACGCCGGCGTTCCCAGAACGACCTCGGGCAACGTCATCGTCCCACCGCCATCCAGTCGCTTCGCCAGCCCGAAATCCGTCACATGCGGGACGCCGCTCTCGTCTACAAGGATGTTCGACGGCTTCAGGTCCCGGTGCAGCACGCCATGGTCATGCGCGTACTGCACGGCCCGTGCGACCGTCGACATCAATTCCGCGACCCGACGGCACCGCGCCGGATCCCGGGCATCGGGAGGGACCACGTACTCCGCCAACCGCGCTTCCAGGCTTCCCCCCTCCACCAACTTCATGCTGAACCACGGCCGCCCATCCGACTCCCCGAACTCGTACACCGGAACGATGTTCGGATGGTCCAGTCCCGCCGCAATCTCCGCCTCGAACAGGAACCGTTGCCGCATCGACGCCCGCGACGCCGTCGTCACATGCACCAGCTTCAGGGCCACGATGCGTTTCAACCGCCGCGAACGCGCCTTGAACACCACCCCCATTCCCCCGCGCGCGATCTCCGACAGGATCTCGTAATCGCCCAGATCCCCCCCCAGCGATTCCACCTCGTCCAGGTCGCCGAACAGGAGGCTGCGTTGCAGGCACGCGGCGCACAGCCCGTTGGCGTCATCCGCCTCCAGGACGCCATGGCAGGACACGCACAAAGCCGCTTGGTTCATCGCTCCCACTTCCTACAACAACGCCCGCCCCATGTTACCGGGAATCGCTCAGCCCGCTTCCCGACCCAGCGCCGCGATCAGATGCCGGATCTCATCATCCACATCCCGCGGATCGTTCACCTGGCTCGCCACCTCCGCGCGGAAAAGGTCGCGATAACGTGCCCGGAACCGGTGCAGCGCTGTCCGGAACGCCCCCGGAGCCATGCCCAGCGATTCCGCCTTCTCCGTCAGCATCGCTCCGTCCGCCCCCAACCCCAGCAACGGCTTCATCGCCTCGAACCGCGCCACCTGATCCAGCTCGCGATACTCCTGTTCCAACGCCTTCAGCACCCGTGCCAGCACCGCCTTCGCCCACTTGCGATCAAACAACGCCTCCTGCGGCATCTGCGCCGCCTCGTCATGCCGGAACGCCTGCTCCGCCGTCTCGACATCCAACGGTACCACCTCCATCCCACCTCCACGCTTCTGCCGGTTCGTGTGCCGCCACTGGTTCGTGCAGAAGTTCCGCATCGACGACATCAGGAACGACCGGAATCGCCCCCGGCTCCGATCCGCCCCCGCGTACACCTTCTGTTCCAGGAAATACTCGAAGAACCCCTGGGTCAGATCCCGCGCCTCCTCCGCCTCCACCCCCTGCGTCCGTGCGAAGACGTACAACGGAGCCCAATAGGCGCGACAGATCTCCGCCAGTGCCGCCTCGGCGCCCGGGGCGCGACTGTCCGCGGCATCCGCCACCAGGCTCCAATGCGTCGTCCGAAAATCACGCGTCCCTTGCGTTCCTTCAGGATTCATCTGGGGAAGGCCAACCTTTGGACACCCGGCAACCCTCCGTCGAGCCGTTTGATGCAGGGTGCATGAAACCGGGCGCATCTTGACACGGCCCCCTTTTAGAAAGGATTCGGGGCGGCGATGTCCTCATCGCCTTGGGATTGGGCTTGGAACGGCGACGAGGACGTCGCCACCCCGCTGCATGCGGGCACCCACCTGAAACCTTGAATCTTGAAACTTGGCACTCCCGAACACCTGTGCCTTCATTTGCCCGTTGGTCCGCCAACCCCGCGTCCCGATAGCTCAAATGGATAGAGCAGCGGTTTCCTAAACCGCGGATCCAGGTTCAATTCCTGGTCGGGACACCACTCTCCACGGGGAGCCCCTCCAGCACGGCCGTTTCGCCCACCTGCGTCGTCCACTCGATGCGGCCCCCGCTCAGGACGGTGTCCGCCTGCCCCGCACGCCGCAGGGTCACCCGACGCCCCGGCCACGGGTTCACCATCCGACACTTCCGCCCGCGCTCACTCTCCACCACCACGCGCACCACATCCCCATTCCGAATCTCGGAACTCACGAGGAAGGCGCCCGGTGTCCGCAACCGGCCAAACGACGCCGCCCGATCGCGCGGCCACACCGGGAACACCCGCAGCACACCCTGATGCGCCTGCAACAGCATCTCGTTGATCGTCGCCGGCACCCCCGAGCAGTTCTCGATGCCTCCGCCCCCGGTGAAGATCATCAGGTTCGGAAAACCACAGGTCTCCAACTGCTCCCGCATCCGCGCCAGCACCTCCACCGGATCATGCCCCACCCGCACCGCCCCCGGGAACGTCATGCTGAACCCGTTGAAGTGTCCGATCCATTCCGACCGCGCCCACCCACGGACATCCTCCTGCAACACCTTCAACAACCCCGGATCCGACTCCAGCCCCACCACCGTCGACGGCCACACCATCCCCATGAATTCCAGTCGCGTGTTGTTCCGTGTCGGACCCACCCGTGCCGCCGCCGGCCCGGACTCCGCCCCGCGCAATCGCCGGATCCCCTCCACATCGACCGTCGGAAACGCACTCAACCGATCCAGGATGTCCCGCCACCGGGCCCGACGATCCCCGTCAACGCCCAGCTCCTCGCTGACCTCCAGCATTCCCCGGAACAGGTTCCGGACCAGCCCCAGGGACAGGCAGTTGTTGCGGTCGCTTCCGCCGTCCCCCACCTCGCCCGACGCATCGCGCGTGATCACGTAACGCCCCCCGTCCAGCTGGAGATACGACTCCCAGAACCGCGCCACCTCCTGCAGGAACGGGTAAACCCGACGCGCATACCCGATGTCCCAGGTATACTCGATGCGCTGCAGCATGTTCACCGCCGCGAACGCCGCATTGCTCTTCTGACCAAGGAACATCCGTCGTCCCTCGCCCGGAATCCCATGCCCATCCGGCATGAACGAGGTCTCCAACCCCTGCGGCCCGATCCCCACGTCGTAATAGACGCCCGGCACCTTCAGGAACTCCTGCGCATTCGCCCGCGCAATCGGCAGGTACTCGAGGATCGGCGTGTCGTAGGGCTCCGCCAGTTCCGGATGATTCGACGAAAACACCCCCCACCACGGGGCCTGATGGTTGTAGTTGAGGTGGTAGTCCGCCTGCCACGACGGGCCATCCGCCGTGATCCAGTTCCCGTACAGGGATGGCGCAAACCGCGGGTTCCTCGAACACGAGGCCAGCAGGTACTGCGACCCATGGTAATACCGCTCGATCAACGGATCGCCGATCCGCACAAACGAACGCGACCAGAACCCGCGCCACCACGCACGGTGCTGTTCCCTCAACGCTACCAGGCCCTCCCGCGTCCACGTCCCCACCCGGCGCTGGGCCTCCGCCAGCGGATCCGACGCTTCCTCCCGGGTCACCACCGACGCCACCACGTACACCACCCGACCCGGCTGCAACACGAACCGGTCCGCGGACCATCCGTCCCCGCG
>JBIKWS010000267.1:0-5651 GCA_044356195.1 Cyanophyceae cyanobacterium | reverse complement strand
TGTCGTCCCTCCTCGAGGCCTTCGGCGCGCCCTTGCACGAAGGTTGAATACGCGCCCTCGTGGTCGAAATGGCGTCCGGCCATCGCATTGGTCCGACAGGCCCGGATCGCCTCCACCAGTCGCTCTTCCTTGGCCTTCCTGGCGGGCGAATCCGCTTCTGCCGTTTCCTCGTTCAACTCCCGCGAAACCGTATCCAGAGCGACGCTGAACGTTCGGCCCTTTCCGTAAATCGGATGCGCCTGGCACTGCTTGAACCATTCACCGGCACGCCGTGCATCGTCATAAAGCAGGAAGGTATACCCAATGGACTCCGCAGCCATGAGGGCCGCTGTCTCGCTGCGGTTCCCAAGCAGTTCGCGGTAGAGCTCCAGGGCTTCGGCCGGCCGATGGATCGGCGGCTCCACAAGGCAACGGGCCAGATACAGACGTGCCTCCACGTGCTCGGGGTCGAGCAACAGGACCGACTCGAACATCGAGATGGCGGCCTTCAGGTTCTCGGCACGCCGGGCCACCTTGTCCGGCCCATCGTTCCACGCAGCGGTCCTCAATCGGCTGAACCAATACATCGGACGAAGGTCCCGGTCCTCGAGCTCTGCCCGCTCCATGCCGGCGGCGAGCTGGGCACGGATTTCCCCTTTCCGGGTTACCTGTGGCACCGTCGCGGGTTCCTTGGCAGCGAGGCCCTCGACAGCGTCCGCCACGGCCTGGTTCAGGGCACTTCCCTGACGTGCCCGGACCGTCTTCCGTTCCACGCCACCTCCGATGCGGGTCAAACGGACCGTCAGATCGATTTCCTCACCCACGCTGTCGACGGACTGGAACCGTCCATCCACCAGCCAGAACGCTGTCTGGATGCGCGGCAGGGATGTTCCCGCCGCCAACAACCCCGCCTGCTGCATCCGCATTTCTTCCAACAACAGGCCGGTGAGTTCGCGCTCCAGCAGGACGCGGCGAGCGGAAGGCAGGACCGTCGACAGGTGCGCCCGCAACTCCGCCTCCACACCCTTGAGGCGGGGATTCACGCTCAGATCCTCGAAGCCTCCCACCGAAACAAAGATCGGACCGTTGGTCCGCACCCCTCCGTTGAGCGACGTCCGCACCATTTCCGAGAGTTGGGCGGAAGCCTCGACCGGGCTCGCTGCCAGGGGAAGGACACTCAACTCACGGACAATGCCGCTGGAAGCCTCCACCAACCGGATGACGGCGTTCGTGGTGGTCCGGTCGCGGTAGGGTGCCCCCAGCAGCAGCCAATCCGCCTTCACGAGTCTTCCGAGCCGGGTGGCATCCGCCGTCTTCACCGCACCCGCGGCACCCAATTCCAGCTCGGCGAAAAGGCGTGAAATCTCACGGCGCTCGACCAGTTGGAGCTTCGGGTCGGATGAAAGCGTCGCCACCAGCAGATCCGCGACCTTGGACTCGACCCCAGCCGCTCCCGCACCGAGTGGCCCGATGGCCAGGCGCACGGGTTCCCCGGGTCGGACGGAGGACGTCGCCGGCTCGACGGGATCGGCCGTGATCCTGGCAACCTCGTCGGAAAAATCGACCTTCGTCGGCTGGCTCGCTGTCCACCGTTCTATACCAAACCAACCGAGCAGACCGGCGGCGAGCAATCCGGTCAGGATCATCAATCGGGATCGGGACTTGGATGGATTCACGGGAAGTCAGGAATGAATGTTCAGGAACCGCCGAGGCATCATCTGGAATCATCCGGAGAAGCTTCCGCATGGCAAGCCCGGTGCCGTGAGTTGGAAGACAGCCCCCACTTCCCCCCCGGCTCACCCTTCCACCGCGAAACCCACCTTGAGCGTGACCTGCCATAGCAGGACGTGGCCCTTTTCGATCGTATAATATTTAGACGCGACCCCATTGCCTTCCACGGGACACCCGGCAATCGACGGCCACCGGTTCTACCGCGTCACACCGCGATGAGCCCTCTCCATCTTCAGGTGATGGGGCGACAGAAGACTCTGGAACGATCATGAGGGCCTACGCTGAGTTGCTTCACACTTCGCCCCGCAAGATTTCGAGGAAAACGGCTGGTGAGACAATACGAACTCCGCGCACCTCCACCAGGCTTTGGAGGTGTCGTTTGTCGCCGGTGACAAGGAAGTGGGCTTCCCCGGCGACGGCGCACTCAAGAAACATCTCGTCGTCAGGATCCGGAGTAACGCCCCGGAGCCGCACGTTGGGAAAAACCAACTCCGCGCTTGCGCCCAGTGCAGAGGCCCAACGAACCGGTTTCCGGTCCGGATACCTTGCCTGCAATCGATCGGTAACCTCGGCGTACTCCGCGAGGATCATTGGACTGACCAGAGCTTCGCACCGTCCTTCCACCCAGGAGCGCAGGCATTCAAAGGATGCTCCCTTCCAGAAGGAAGCACTGACTACGGTATTGGTGTCGAAGACGACCCGCTTCAAGCCGCTCCCTTCCTGCGCCCACGGGCCTTTCGAACTTCGGCGACCAGGTCCGCAACCTCCTTCTCATCGGCCGGAGCCGCCTCCGGAAGCTCATCTCCTCCGGCCAGCATGGCCCGGACCCGCGCAGGGGAAAGGGGCAGCCGCTTCCGCAGCACGACCAAACCATCGGCAAACCCGATGTCCACCTTGTCCCCCTGCCGCAGGCGGGCCTGCTCCCGGATACTCTCAGGGATCACCAGTTGCCCCTTGCTGGAAATGGTTGCATTCATCTTTGCTCAGTAAGCTGGATCTTACAGTGGGACGATTCAAGCCCGGCTTCGGTCACCCTTGGCAAGATGATCGCCCCTTCCACACTCACCGCTCCATCCATTCGATGTAGAACGGAACAAGCTCCCGCAAGGCATCCGCCTCTTCAACGAGGAGATCACGCGTCGTGATATCCGCCCGCTCTGTCGAGTCCCCCGGAAAGCTCAGTTGCAATGCGGGAGCCAAGCCGAATCGGCCTTTGCGTACCGCCAAGGCAAGTTCTCCCAAGCTTGAAAAGTTTTCCTCGCCCGTGACTGGAACCCAGCCCGTGGCCAGGCCATGCGCAGCGAAACGCACTTCATGGCTCCGGTTGTTGGTGAAGGCCCAGACGCTGCAAACAGAAGACCGCAGAGGATCGCGACTGAACTTTTCGGTGATGATCTTACGACCAGACCGAACCACGACGAATGCCAAGAGCATGGCCATCAGACCGACCCCGATTGCCTTTTTCATGTGAGACGCATGGGTTCAGATGATCGCCGTCGTTGCCTTGCAGCGATGAAGGTCTACCCGTGCGCCGTGGCTCGCGCAATGCCCCTGCCCATCGCCCCGATGGGGCAGACGCATCACGACGCTGCCGCCAGTCTGAGAATGGCATCGGGGCGGCGATGTCCTCATCGCCTTGAGGAACGCTCTGGAACGGCGACGAGGACGTCGCCACCCCGTTCCTCCGGGGACAGTGTCAGGATGCGCCCCAACGGGGCAGACCAAGACAGCCCAGGGCAACGCCCTGCGGTCCCGTGTCCCCACACAAACAGCCCGTAGCCCTGAAAGGGCGGACGAGCCCCTCCGGCCCACCCAATCTCCAAAGCGTGTGCCTTGGCCGCCCTTTCAGGGCTCGGATTTGGTTCGGGCACGGCTCCCCGGGGCGATGCCCCGGGCTGGCTTGGATCGCCCCGTCGGGGCTGGGACAGCCACCACGGGAACTACCGCATGCACTTGGTCACGGCACCTCCACATCCATCACCACCGCTCCATCCATTCGATGTAGAAGGGAACAAGTCCCCGCAAGGCATCCGCCTCTTCAACGAGGAGATCACGCGCAGTGAATCCCTCCTGTTCTGCCGGGTCCCCCGGGAAGCTCAGTTGCAATGCGGACCATCAGACCGACCCCGATTGCCTTTTTCATGTGAGGCGCATGGGTTCGGAGAAGACGCGCGGCGGCTATCTGGAACCAACTCCATTGCCCCAGGCGAACTCGCCCGACTCCACCGTCCAGTCCTGTCCGAAGTAGCCCGCGGCCCGGGCGCCCAGCCAACCCTTCTCCAGCGAGTCACTGCCGAAGACGGTGACATCCGGGAATGCCACGCCCGCCATGAAGTAAGGCACGCGGTCCGTCAGGCGCAGGCCCGCCAGCCCGGTCCCGGAGACCGCAGCGACGCAGGCCACGTCACTGCCTGGACGCGGACGGAGGAAGAGGCAGGTGAGATCGTCGCCCGTGATCTCACGGCTGCCGACGCGGACGGAGTCGCGGCGGACCTGCACCGGGCTGTCACCCAGCAAGGCCGCCCACGCGGCGTTGTTGTCCGCGTTGCCGTAGAGCACCACGCCCCGGTCCCGGTCGCGCGTCGCGTCGAAGGCCGTGTCAGCCACCAATTCGATGCTGGCGTTGCCCCGGTACCAGAAGGATTCGGAGTCGAACCGGGCCTTGGCGAACGCCCACGCGTTCTCGGCCGGCGTCCCGCGCGTGGCGTAGACAAACAGCATGCGGTGCATGAACGCCTCCTTGAACGGACCCGCGCGATGGGGACCCTTCGCTGAGCGCGGAGCCGCTTTGGAGGCCTTCCACTGACCGTCTTCCCGCGCGACCCAGATGCGGTCCGCACCCTTGGCGAGCGTGAGATTCGTCAACGATTGGCCATCGAGTTCCACCACGGGAACGGAGCCCGTCGGCAACTTCGCGAGCGAGAAGGAAAGCCGGCGCACATTCTCGGTCACCCCGGAGAAGCGTCGCGCCGGACCATCCCACGTGATGTCGACGCTGCTGCGCGCGAGGGCCTGTTGCTGGGCTTCGATGGTCACCCAGTGGGACGAGGCGGAGATTCCCGGGTTTGCGGTGGCGAAGCGGACGCGCCCCACGGCGTGGTCCTCGGGAATCTGGCGGCGTCCGAAGAGATCGAAGATCGGCGGCCAGTCGAGGCAGGCGTTGCCCCACCAGTGACCAGCCCCCGGTTGCTCATGCCATTGGAAGTCGGGATGGAAGGTGGCGAGCTCACGGCGCATCGTGCGCGCCTCGGACACCGGGACGTTGTCGTCGGCATCGCCGTGCAGGATGTAGATCCCGTGGTGGAGATAATTGGTGGCGAGGACGAGCGTATCGCCGGGCGTCCACGCGCGATGGATCAGGCGCTGCAATTCATTGGTGGGTTCGGGCCGACGACCGCCGCCGTAACTCGCGAAGCTGATCCAACCCGCACTCGGCGCCAGCGCCGCGAAGCGGTCCGGGAACGTCACGCCCAATTGCCACGTGCCGTGGCCACCCATGGAGTGACCGGTCAGGTACGTGCGGGAAAGATCGGTGCCGTACTTCTGCTGGACGAGTTCGAGCACCTCGATGGCATCGCGGCGGCCCCAGTCCTCCCAATCGAACCCGTAGGGACGACGGTTGGTCGGTGCGGCCACGTGCACCCAGGTCTTGGGCGCGTAGCACGCCGCCTGGCCCGCGGCCTCGACGCTCGCGCCGTGCGTGCTGAGCACGAGGCCGGGACGTGAGGTGGAACCCGGCAAGGGCCGCGCCGGCACGAATCCGTAGTACTGCACGCTGCCATCAATGCCGCTGACAAAGGTCTCGCGCCGGGTCTGATCGGCGGGTTTGAGAGCGAGGTCGAACCGGGCCGTGTCCGCCACCTTCCCGCGTTGCCGGAGCGTCAGGTTCAATGCCACGCGATTCGTGGTGGCCTTGCCGCGATGCACGATCCGGAAACCCG